>NZ_JBHNWH010000005.1:0-269837 GCF_046720935.1 Winogradskyella sp. A3E31 | reverse complement strand
AACGCTTACAGTGCTGCAGACGGTACGACGATTTGGGTTCGTAGCGAGAATGCTGACGACAATAGTTGTTACGGAACGGCTTCCTTTATGTTGACAGTCTACGACAACCCGGACTTTGATGTTATGGACTTGGAGGATTGTGAAGAAGGCGAGACAGGTTCTCAGACTTTTGATTTGACATCAGCTGTCACCAATGCAGATCCAGGAACAGTTACATATAGTGATGCAGATGGTGTAATAGCTAATCCGGCAGCATATAGTGCAGATATAGGTACTACAGAGATTACGGTAAGAATAGATAATGACAATGATGGTGATGAAGGCTGTTATACAGAGAAGACTTTTGATGTTGATGTCTATGCTAATCCTGACGTAGATGTTCAAATAGGTGATACTACCTTATGTGTAGTCGCAGGTGATATAACAACAGTTACAGCAGCTCCATTACCTCCAGGGTCTTATGACTATGTTTGGACGGTACCTGTTGGTTGGACCGATCCAAATGAAATTATAGTAGGTGATAACCCAGGCAATGTAGCTAGTTTTGATACAGGTCTTATAGGAGTCTATTCTGTGACTATAACGAATACGGTTACAGGCTGTACAGCAATGGGTTCTGGAACAATAAACCCAGTATTTGAACAAGTAGACCCAATATCATTTGAAGATGATTATTGTGCATCTGATGCACCTGCGACCTTATTTGTAGAAGGACCTGAAGGTGTCGATTTAGTATGGTACAAAGTTGTTGATGGCGAGAAAATTCTTGTTCCAGATGACGAGTTAGGGGAAAATGGATACCCACTTGCTCCAACAGTACCAGGTGAATATCTATTTATAGTAGAGCAAGCCATTGGTGACTGTGAAACCTCATCAGATGCTTTAAGTACAATTACTGTTAACCCTAATCCAGATTGTGATATTTCTGGTCCAACTGATGTGTGTGAAGATATTCAACAGACATACACCTATTCAGGAGGTTCTGAAAACGTCAGCTATTTATGGAGCATTTCTGGAGCTGGGGATATTGATACTGACCCAACAGCGAGTTCTGTAGATGTTACGGGAAATGGTGTTGGTAGTTATACACTTACATTAATGGTTACAGACAATGAAACTGGATGTACATCAACGTGTAATTACGAAGTAACAACTTATGATTGCTGTGACTCTGAAACAGCCTTTGGTTATGATAATGGAGGAAATCCAGGAACATCTAATATTTGTTTCTTAAGTGATGAAGCAGAAGATTTAGGATTAAATACTAACCGTTGGGGATGGACAATTGAAGGTCTTGATTTAGAGACTGACATTAGCGCGGACCCTGGAAATCAGTATAACTCATACACTTTTGAGCTTTATGCTGCCAATGGTAATTCTTGTGATCCAAATGAGGGTCCTGGTACCTTAGTCGGTGATGTTACAGTAACAAGAGTTGGAGATAATTTGGTTGCTACTTATGATGTTAGTGGTGCACCAGAAGGGTTTGATTATAAATTATATACAGGTCATTTTAATGCATCGTGTGATCCATTCCCTATAAAACGTAAAGGAAGAATGAGTGGAGGTGGTAATCCAAGATTTGGTGGAATTATCAATTATACAGTTGCGCCAGGTCAATATACAGAATCTGCTGACGGCAATGGAGGTGATACGGTAGTGATCGAAATTCCTGTATCCGAAATGGATGGGTGTTTAAATGATTTCTACGTCATTGCCCATGCTGAAGTTGATATTTGTACAACAGAGCCATTCCCTAATGATGTTGTTCGTATTGCTGATATTATAGAGGAAGAGCCAGTTGACGAAGTTCAATTGACAGGAGACTTTAATATGTATCCAATTCCGTTTAAAAATGAAATTAATGTACAATACAATTTCAACTATGATACGGATGTGAACATTTCAGTTTATGACCTTAAAGGAGTTATGGTTTACAGTAAGACCTTTAATGGATATAGTGCTGATACAAAAGGAAGTGCAACAATCGATATGTCAAGACAGAGCAATCAGATGTTCTTTGTAAAAGTGTCTACCAACCGAGACGTTCTTACAAAAACAGCAGTATCAGAAGGCAAGTAACCTTCCAACCATGCATTGATTAATAGCGAATTTTTGCACAAAGAAGGCAGTCATTTTTTATAAAAATGGCTGCCTTTGATTTTGGATAAAACTGAAATTCAGACAAAAATTAAAATAACAGGTAATTAAATAATGTATTCATGTAAATACTTACATTTGCACTCCAAAAATAGCCAAATATGAAAGCAGGAATTGTAGGACTGCCAAACGTAGGTAAGTCAACCTTATTTAATTGCTTGTCTAATGCAAAAGCGCAAAGTGCAAACTTCCCGTTTTGTACCATAGAACCTAACATTGGAGTTGTTAACGTCCCAGATCCAAGATTATCAAAATTGGAAGAATTGGTTAATCCTGAGAAAGTGATTCCAGCAACGGTTGAAATTGTTGATATCGCTGGATTGGTTAAAGGGGCAAGTAAAGGTGAAGGTCTTGGAAATCAATTTTTAGCTAATATTAGAGAAACGGATGCGATTCTTCATGTATTGAGATGTTTTGATAACGATAACATTGTCCATGTAGATGGTAGTATCAATCCTATCAGAGATAAGGAGACTATAGATATTGAGCTTCAGCTTAAAGATCTAGAAACTGCAGAGAAAAAGCTAGATAAGGTAAAACGTGCTGCTAAAACAGGTAATAAAGATGCTCAAAAGGAAGAATCTATTCTTTTAAAAATAAAAGAAGGTTTAGAAACAGGAACTTCGGTAAGAGCATTAGATTTCTCAGAAGATGATTATGAAGATTTTGTAAAACCGATGCAGTTTATTACAGATAAGCCAGTGATGTACGTGTGTAATGTTGATGAAGGTTCTGCCACAACTGGTAATGCTTATGTAGAAAAAGTCAGAGAAGCTGTTAAAGGTGAAAATGCTGAAGTTTTGGTGTTGGCGGTAGGTACTGAAGCAGATATCAATGAACTAGATGATTATGAAGAGCGTCAATTATTTTTGGCAGATATAGGACTTGATGAGCCTGGTTCAGCAAAGTTAATTAGATCTGCCTATACTTTATTAAACCAGCAAACCTACTTTACTGCAGGGGAAAAAGAAGTAAGAGCCTGGACAGTGGATGTCGGAGCAACAGCTCCACAAGCAGCAGGTGTAATCCATACAGACTTTGAAAAAGGGTTTATCCGAGCAGAAGTGATAGCTTATTCAGATTATGTCGCTTATGGAAGTGAAGCCAAAGTAAAAGAAGCAGGAAAAATGCGTGTTGAAGGCAAAAACTACATTGTTAAGGATGGAGATGTTATGCATTTCTTATTTAATGTATAGAAATATAATAAAACGCAACAGAAGCCAATGTTCTCAACAACATTGGCTTTTTTATTGTTAATTACTTTGCCAATTCGGGGTTTCATTTTTTATGGTATAGTATTATATTAGCCTCCCATCATAATTTCCTTAAATCTATGACACAGCAAACTAACTATACTGAAGAAAATATACGCTCGCTCGACTGGAAAGAACATATCCGTATGCGACCTGGTATGTATATAGGTAAGTTAGGTGATGGTTCTTCGGCCGATGATGGTATCTACATCCTGCTAAAAGAGGTTATAGATAACTCTATTGACGAGTTTGTCATGGGTGCTGGGAAGACTATTAAAATTTCCATTGTTGGTGATAAAGTCATAGTTAGGGATTATGGCCGTGGTATTCCACTAGGGAAGGTTGTTGATGTAGTGTCTAAAATGAATACCGGTGGAAAGTACGATTCAAAAGCCTTTAAAAAATCTGTAGGGCTAAATGGTGTCGGTACAAAAGCAGTAAACGCATTATCATCTTATTTTAGAGTAGAATCCACAAGAGACGGAAAATCAGCGTCCGCGGAATTTGAACAGGGTAACCTCACCAATGAAGAGCTATTAGGTGACACCTCTCGTCGAAAAGGAACAAAAGTCTCCTTTGTGCCCGACGATTCCATCTTTAAAAAGTTTAAATACCGAAACGAGTATATCGAAAGAATGCTCAAAAATTACGTGTATTTAAATCCAGGACTAACCATTTTATTTAATGGTGAAAAGTACTATAGTGAAAATGGATTAAAAGATTTATTGTCCGAAAATATCAATGCCTCGGACATGCTCTATCCCATTATCCATTTGAGAGGTAACGATATTGAAATTGCCATAACGCACAGTAAGACACAATATAGCGAAGAGTATCATTCTTTTGTCAATGGACAAAATACAACTCAGGGAGGAACGCATTTGTCAGCTTTTAGGGAAGGTATTGTAAAAACACTACGAGAATTTTACGGAAAAAACTATGACGCTTCGGATATTAGAAAATCTGTAGTATCTGCCATTGCCATAAAAGTGATGGAGCCTGTTTTTGAGAGTCAGACAAAAACAAAATTAGGATCTACCGATATGGGAGGGGATTTACCGACCGTTAGAACTTATATCAATGACTTTGTAAAAACATACCTTGATAATTTCCTGCATAAGAACCCTGAGATTGCGGATAAAATCCAGAAAAAAATCCTTCAAGCCGAACGTGAGCGAAAAGAATTGTCTGGTATTAGAAAGTTAGCTAAAGATCGTGCAAAAAAAGCAAGTCTTCATAATAAGAAATTACGTGATTGCCGTGTGCATTTTGGTGATACTAAAAATGAACGAAGTTTAGAAACAACGCTTTTCATTACAGAGGGTGATTCAGCATCAGGTAGTATTACAAAATCAAGAGATGTTAATACGCAGGCAGTTTTTAGTCTAAAGGGAAAACCACTTAATAGTTATGGGCTGTCTAAAAAAATAGTCTATGAGAATGAGGAATTTAATTTGCTTCAAGCTGCGTTAAATATTGAAGAATCTTTAGAGGACCTAAGATATAATAATGTTGTTATTGCAACGGATGCTGATGTCGACGGTATGCATATTCGATTGTTGCTAATTACATTTTTCTTGCAATTTTTTCCAGAGATTATAAAAGAAGGACATTTATATATTCTGCAAACCCCACTATTTAGGGTTAGAAATAAAAAAGAAACCATTTACTGTTACTCCGAACAAGAGCGTAAAGATGCCATTGAAAAATTAAAGCCTAAGCCAGAAATTACACGATTTAAAGGTCTTGGTGAGATTTCTCCTGATGAGTTTAAACATTTTATCGGTCCGGATATTCGTTTAGACCCTGTGATGTTAGATAAGGACATGTCCATTGAGGAGCTTTTATCTTTTTATATGGGAAAAAACACACCATCACGACAGGAGTTTATTATTGATAACCTAAAAGTAGAACTAGATATCGTTGAGGAAGACATATGAGAACTGATAATGAGAAGGTAAGAGGCATTATTGTTTCGGTATATTTTGTTCTTATTATTTTAGCAATAATATTGGCTACGGTATTTGGGGCATTCAGTGAATTATCCGAAAATCCAGCACTTACGTTTTCTATTATCTTTTTGGTCTTTGTAGCGTTATTGTTAATGGTTTATCTTATTTCAAGATATTTTGAATATGATAGTGACGGAGTTAAGGTTGTGGTGACAAATAAAGGGCTTTTGTTGGGTGATAGATTTAATTACCGAGAACATAAGATTGAGTTTTATAAAAAGAATCTTGTTGGATTCAAATTCAGAAATTATCTTATTTATAAGACTTTAAAACTATTGATAAGACATTCCAACGGAAAAACAAAAAAATATGTTTTTAATGTCACTTTGGTTCAAAAGAAAAAACGAAAGTATATTAAAAAATCCCTTCGTAAAATGCTTAGGGAAAATGCAAAGAACAATACTGAATAGATGAGTGAAGAAAATGACGACTTAATGAATGAGGACTTACCTTCTGAGGATTCTGGAAATCAGGAAACCATCACGAAGGTAACCGGTATGTACAAGGACTGGTTTTTAGACTATGCCTCCTATGTTATCTTAGAACGTGCTGTGCCTGCAATTGAAGATGGTTTTAAGCCTGTACAACGTCGTATTATGCATTCCATGAAGGATTTAGATGATGGGCGTTACAATAAAGTGGCTAATATCGTCGGACATACCATGCAATACCATCCACATGGTGATGCCAGTATTGCTGATGCCATGGTACAGATTGGTCAAAAAGATTTGTTAATCGATACACAAGGTAACTGGGGAAATATCCTGACTGGTGACAGAGCAGCAGCTTCACGTTATATTGAAGCACGAATCTCAAAGTTTGGACTAGACGTTGTTTTCAACCCAAAAATCACGGAATGGCAATTGTCTTATGACGGCAGGAGGAAGGAGCCTGTAAATCTTCCAGTAATGTTCCCATTGCTGCTTGCACAAGGAGGTGAAGGTATTGCCGTGGGCTTATCTACCAAGATTCTGCCTCATAACTTTATTGAATTGATAGATGCTTCCATTAAACACCTTAATGGAAAGCGGTTTAAACTAGTGCCAGATTTTCCTACTGGCGGTATCATTGATGTTTCAGATTACAACGATGGTAATAGAGGAGGAAAAATACGTTGTCGAGCAAGAATTTCAGCTAAAGACAAAAACACCTTGGTCATTACCGAGATTCCATATACTACAACAACATCTTCTTTAATAGACTCTATTTTAAAGGCTAACGATAAAGGGAAAATAAAAATTAAGAAAATAGAAGACAACACAGCTGCTGAAGTTGAAATTTTAGTACACTTGCCTTCAAATATTTCTCCAGATAAAACTATTGATGCATTATACGCATTCACCAGTTGTGAGACTTCCATTTCTCCCTTAGGTTGTGTTATTGAAGACAATAGGCCTTTGTTTATAGGGGTTTCTGAGATGTTACGTCGTTCAACAGATAATACGGTCGATCTTTTAAAACAAGAACTAGAAATTAAACTCGGTGAGTTTGAATCCCAATGGCATTTTGCATCATTAGAACGGATTTTTATCGAAAACAGAATCTACCGAGATATTGAAGAGGAGGAAACTTGGGAAGGAGTTATTAAAGCTATTGACAAAGGTCTTAAGCCGCATACTAAGCATTTAAAACGTGAGGTTACGACTGAAGACATTACAAGATTAACTGAAATACGGATTAAACGGATTTCAAAATTTGATATAGACAAAGCCCAACAAAAGATTGAAGCTTTAGAAGATCAGATTGCAGAAGTAAAGCACCATTTAGCGAACCTTATTAACTATGCCATAGCCTATTTTGAAAGGTTAAAAAAGGAATATGGTGAGGGCAAAGAACGTAAATCTGAAATAGGAATATTCGACGATGTTGATGCTACCAAGGTTGTGATAAGAAATACTAAGCTATACGTTAATCGTAAAGAAGGTTTTATAGGTACGTCTCTAAGACGTGATGAATATGTCTGTGATTGCAGTGATATCGATGATATTATTGTGTTTACCGAAGAAGGAAAAATGATGGTCACAAAAGTGGACTCAAAAACCTTTATCGGAAAAAATATTATACATGTGGCAGTCTTTAAGAAAAAAGACAAACGGACTATTTATAACATGATTTACCGCGATGGTAAAGGTGGTCCTTCGTATGTAAAACGATTTGCGGTAACTAGTGTTACCAGAGACCGGGAATACGATATGTGTAATGGAAGTAAAAACTCTGCCGTATATTATTTTTCTGCGAACCCTAACGGGGAAGCCGAAGTTGTTACTGTACTATTGCGACAGGTAGGAAGTATTAAAAAATTGAAATGGGATCTCGATTTTGCAGAAATCCTTATTAAAGGACGAGGCTCAAAAGGAAATCTGGTTACTAAATATTCTGTAAAACGTATAGAATTAAAAGAGAAAGGGGTTTCTACCCTAAAACCACGTAAGATATGGTTCGATGATACAGTACAACGTCTTAATGTTGATGGTAGAGGCGAGCTCATAGGCGAATTTAGAGGGGAAGACCGTCTATTAATTATTAATCAGTCGGGTATTGTAAAAACAATTACCCCTGAGCTGACAACGCATTTTAGTAGAGATATGATTGTTTTGGAGAAGTGGATTCCGAAAAAACCAATTTCTGCAATTTATTTCGATGGAGAGAAGGAGCGTTATTATGTAAAACGATTTTTAATTGAAAACGAAGGTAAAGAAGAACTGTTTATATCCGACCATCCTAATTCCCAATTAGAGGTCATCTCTACAGATTGGAAACCAATGGCAGAAGTTGAATTCACAAAGGAGCGTGGAAAAGATAGAAAGCCAAACATGGAGGTAAACCTTGAGGAGTTTATTGCGGTTAAAGGCATCACAGCGCTAGGTAACCAGCTAACTAAGGAAAAAGTCAATCAAATAAATGTATTGGACCCATTACCTTACGAAGCGCCAGAAACTAAACCAGCCCAGGATATTGAGGTCGTTGATGAGGAGTCAGTCTCCGGTGATGATGAAAAGCCTGTTGAAGTGGAGTTGGACCCTAAGCCAAAGCGTAGTGATAAGAATAAAGGTGATGATGATGACTCAGAAAGTAACGATAATGGCCAAGGATCTTTGTTTTAGCTTTGGTTATTGATAACTGCCATAAATAATGAAAGAGTTATTGATTAAAAAATCATTTATCCTTTTTACGAATCCGGTGATTCAAAAACTCTACCATTAAAGAAAAAGCAATCGCAAAATACAAATAGCCCTTTGGTATCTCGCCGACACTTTTTCCAAAGAATGTAAAGTCAGATAAATGGGCGGATTCCGTGATTAACATAAACCCTATCAATATTAAAAATGAAAGACCAAGCACTTGAATGCTAGGGTGCGTGTCTATAAACTCCCGAATTGGATTAGCAAATACAATCATTATAATAATAGAAATAACAACAGCAATTATCATAAGGATTAGAGTGTAATCGCTATTGGGATGCAAACCATTTGTCATTCCAACAGCCGTTAAAATAGAATCTACGGAAAAAATAAAATCAATAATAAGAATCTGCGTGATTGCTTTCTTAAGGGTAGAAATCTTTTTCTTTTTTATTGCATTTTCATCATGAGAAGGTGCTTCTACCTTTTCCCTGATTTCTGAAGTACTTTTGTAGATGAGGAACAAACCACCAAATAATAATATTAAGCCTTGCCAACTCACACCAACTTGAAGCCAATCCCAATCAATAGTATAAAACGGTTCTTTAAGACTAACCAGTAAGGACACAAAGAATAAAAGCACGACACGCTGAACCATGGCAAGGATAAGTCCGATGTTTGTGGCTTTAGAACGCTGGTGCTCGGGCAATTTATTTGCAGCAATAGATATAAAAACAATATTGTCTATGCCCAATATTATTTCTAGAAATGTTAAGGTTAACAATGCGATAATAGCATCACTGCTCAATAAAAATTCTAACATAAATCAACGTATTACGTAAGCTGTACCTTTTTCTACTCGTAATGTGGAATTAGGTTTTTTTACAGCCAATTTGTATTCAAAAGTATATGAAGAGTCTGTTGTGCTCAATATTTTCATGTGTATTGGCGCTTCTTCTGCACGGGATTGAGGATTTATTTTAGTTTGAATAAATTCACAATCATTAATCCATCGTATGGATGCAGAATCGACTTTGCCTTCAAAGTAATCAATGTTTAAATCTTCTGTCCTCGTGAATTTCCCTGAGTGCTTTTCACCATTAACCGAATAGTTGAACGAAAATGTACCTTCTTTAAAGTCTTTGCAATTTCTTTCGTTTGAGTAACACCCATAGAGGCAAATTCCAATAATCAATGCTAAAATTCTCTTCATTTATATGATTTGTGCAAAGGTACTAATTATTGGGTATTGGCTGATGAGCTATTTAGCTTTTCAAGTTGAAAGTATAGCAATTTAGTTTTGGTAGCTTTTAAAACTACCGTCTTTATAGAAAATTATTATTTTTTCTATCTCTGAAGAAGTTTCAGAGCTATTTTCAGTAATAGGCTCTTTTGAAGCTTTTGCAATGTTTGGTGAGATTTTTTCTTTTTTAGGAAATTCTCCTTTTCCATTCATTAACCAATACAGTTCAACTTCGGGATAGGAGTGTAGCACTTTCATAACAAAGTCTAAACTCGGCTTATTTCTTCCAGATAAAATGTGTGAAATACTTGAGCGTTGGACACCAATTTTTTCAGCAAAACCAGATGCTGTTTCCTCGTAAAAATCAATGACTTTCTGCAAACGTTTAGCGAATTCGGTGTTGTTTATCACTGTAAACTTGAGGTTTTCATATTTAACGTTACAAAAGTAAACATTGTTGCGTTAATACTATAAAAATAAAGAAAATAATGTACATATAATCTAGAGTAAAACTTTATATAAATATGATTAAAATTCTGAAATATAATATATTAATTACATAATATGAATTTGATTAATAATATTTCAATGAGTATTTTCATTGTAAAGATTAAAACTTCAAATATGTTTATAAATGTAAATTTATTAGACATTATTTTTGTTTACAAATGTAAATTTACAATTGTATACCTTTGTCTTTTAAAAATTTCTGAATGACTTCAAAAACGTTGCACAAACTTTATATTTCTAATAAAGAAAAGACATTATCCGGACGGTATATTACTGTCGATATGATTGCTCCGTTAGTTAAGAAAATGACATCAAATTTTAAGGTCAATAAGATTGGGGATTCTGTTGAAGGTGTACCTATTCATTCCATAAAACTTGGCTCTGGACCAAAAAAAGTTTTATTGTGGTCTCAAATGCATGGCAATGAGTCAACGACGACTAAAGCTCTATTTGATCTTTTGAATTGCTTTTCTGAGAACAATGCTAGTGTCCAAAATATTTTAGAATCTTGTACATTGATGATAATGCCAATTCTAAATCCTGATGGAGCACATTATTATACAAGGGTAAATGCTAATGATATTGACCTTAACAGAGATGCACAAGATCTTTCACAACCAGAAAGTAAGATCCTTAGGGAGTTGTTTGACGAGTTTAAACCAGCGTATTGTTTTAACCTGCACGGTCAGCGCACTATTTTTGGAGCAGGAAACTCTGGAAGATCTGCAACACTATCCTTTTTAGCTCCAGCTATGGATGCTGATAAAAGTCTTCCGATGCATAGAAAACAAGCGATGTGTATTATAGCATCCTTACACTCTAGACTTAGTGTTGAATTAGATGGTGGTATTGGGCTTTATGACGATGGTTTTAACCTTAATTGTGTAGGAGACACGTTTCAAAACCTTGGCGCAAGTACAGTTCTCTTTGAGGCTGGGCACTTTCCAGACGATTATAACCGTGAAGAAACACGAAAATATATCTTTTATGCACTCTATCATGCTTTAACGCATATTTCAAGAGGTGTTGCGGTAGATGATTATCAGCAGTATTTTGATATTCCAAAAAATGAAGTGTGCTTTTACGATGTTCTTATAAAACACGCGAGGCTTTTTCAAAGTGATGAAAAGACTGTAGATATAGCCATACAATTCAGGGAAGATTTAGTAGGTAATAAAGTGGTATTTGTTCCAGAAATTATCAAAATCGAAGATTTGGATGGTTATTTTGGCCACAAAACTATCGATGCTAAAAATTCGGTAGTGTGCGATTCAAAAAATAAGACGCTTAAAGTAGGCTCCGAAATCGATTTCGTAATATTAAATAATCGTAAAATCTTGATAAAATCTTAAATATTTTAAAATTTTGTGCATTATTAATAATGAAATTCTTTTAACTTTGCACATTATTTAATAAAATGACTTATGGCTAAATTTAAATTAGACGAAATTGATCATCAGATTTTGGATATGTTAATCGATAATACACGTGTTCCATTTACTGATATTGCAAAAAAATTATTGATTTCCGCAGGTACTGTTCACGTAAGAGTTAAGAAAATGGAGGAGGCGGGAATTATCCGTGGATCATCCTTAACCTTGGATTATAAAAAACTAGGTTACTCTTTTATCGCTTATGTAGGAGTTTTTCTTCAAAATACATCGCAGACCAAGTTTGTATTGGAACGTATCAATAATATACCAAATGTTACTGTTGCACATATTACCACTGGTAAGTTCAATGTTTTTTGTAAAGTAAGAGCTAAAAGCACAGAACACGCTAAGGATATTATTTTTAAATTAGATGATATTGAAGGGGTATATAGAACCGAGACTATGATTTCTTTAGAGGAAAGTATCAATGATAAAAAGCGTTTGATGCATACTATTTTTAACGAACTCTAATTGTTATAATAAATTTTAAAGAGCCCTTAGCAGAAATGTTAAGGGTTTTTTGTTAGGTTTATACTCCTAATTAATTAAACTATGAAATTAAATCCGACCGAATATAACTCGTACTATCAGCCATATATCGATAAAGCAATTATTGATTCTACATTTTCTAATGCCTTGGAGGAAAATGGAGATGTAATCCATCACTTCTATAGCTTAATACCTGCAGATAAATTAGACTACAGTTACGCAGAAGGGAAGTGGACAGTGAAGGATATTTTATTGCATATCATTGACGCTGAGCGTGTATTTGCTTACAGAGCTTTAAGAATAGCGCGACGGGATACTTCTGAATTACCTGGTTTTGAACAAGATGATTATGTAGTTACTGGTAATGCCACTAAACGTTCTATTAAAAGTTTGCTCGATGAGTATAAAGCAGTGAGAAAGGCTACCGTAACATTGTTCAATTCATTTTCTGATGAAGATCTATTATCTACTGGTACTGCCAGTGGTTCATCGATTTCAGTACGAGCTATCGGCCACATCATTATTGGTCATGAAAATCACCATAAGCAAATCATTACTGAACGCTACTTATAGTTTTTCCTTTAAATAAGTGCCTGTTACAGATTTCGGGTTTTTAATAACTTCCTCTGGTGTTCCAAAGGCAACAAGTTCTCCACCGTGTTTTCCTCCTTTGGGGCCTAAATCTATAATGTGGTCAGCGCATTTTATCAATTCAATATTGTGCTCTATGACGATTATAGAGTGTCCTTTTGAAATTAAGGCCTGAAAGGATTTTAACAGCTTTTGTATATCGTGAAAATGAAGCCCGGTTGTAGGTTCATCAAAAATAAAGAGCGTATTATTCCCCCGTGTTCCTTTGCCTAAAAATGAGGCTAGTTTTATACGTTGTGCTTCTCCACCAGATAGGGTAGAAGAACTTTGCCCTAATGTTACATATCCCAAACCAACATCTTTTAACGGCTGTAGTTTGTTTGTGATTTTTGTTTGGTTATAAGTGTCAAAAAAGCCAACAGCATCATCAATGGTCATGTTTAAAACATCATCAATGGATTTACCTTCAAAAGTTACTTCGAGAACCTCTTTCTTAAAGCGTTTTCCATGGCACGTTTCACAGGAGAGGTGGACATCGGCCATAAATTGCATTTCAATAGTCACTTCACCTTCACCTTTACAAGTTTCACAGCGACCACCATCTACATTGAAACTAAAGTGTTTGGCCTGGAAATTTCTAATCTTGCTCAATTTTTGACTAGCAAACAGAGCTCGGATATCATCATAGGCCTTAATGTAAGTTACGGGGTTAGACCGTGATGAACGCCCGATAGGATTTTGATCTACAAACTCGAGCTGCTTAATATTTGTGTAATTTCCTTTAAGCTCCGTGAATTGCCCGGCTTTATCACCAAAGCCTGTTAATTCTTTTTGTAATGCCGGAAATAATATTTTTTTAATTAAGGTGCTTTTTCCACTTCCAGAAACGCCAGTAATAACTGTAAGCATACCAAGAGGAAAATTTACATTGATATTTTTCAAGTTATTTTCTCTTGCGCCAATGACTTCTAAAAAATATTTTGAAGTTCTTCGTTTTTCAGGCACTTTAATCTTGGCATCCCCATTAAGGTATCTTGCAGTTAGGGTGTCACTAGAGAGTATATTTTTAAAGTTGCCTGTAGCTACAACCTCACCGCCAAAAGTACCTGCTTCTGGGCCGATATCAATAATTTCATCAGCGGCTTTCATAATATCTTCATCGTGCTCAACAACAATAACTGTATTTCCTAAATCTCTTAAAGATTTTAGGACTCCGATTAAGCGTTCAGAGTCTTTTGGGTGTAGACCAATGCTGGGTTCGTCTAGGATGTACATGGATCCAACCAAGCTGCTTCCCAATGAGGTCGCTAAGTTGATCCGCTGACTTTCTCCACCAGAGAGTGTATTAGACTTTCGGTTTAGTGTTAGGTAGTCCAAACCAACATTTGATAGGAATTCGAGCCTTGTATTGATTTCTTTCAATAAGCGTTTAGCGATTTTTGTGTCATTTTCGCTTAGCTGTAAGTCTTTAAAGAATTCGGCTAGCTCGTCTAGTGGGGAATCTACTAAATCAGTAATTGTTTTATCTGCAATCTTAACGTAATTTGCCTCTTCTCGTAACCTTTTACCTTTACAAAGGCTACACTTTGTTTTTCCTCTATATCGAGAGAGCATCACACGATTCTGAATTTTGTAGGCCTTAGACTCCAATTCGGCAAAGAAGCTATCCAGGCCTTCAAAGTATTCATTACCAGACCAAATAAGAGTTTGTTGCTCCTCAGTTAATTCAAAATAAGGCTTATGTATTGGGAAATCGAATTTATGCGAATTATTGACCAACTGGTCTCTGTACCAGCTCATACTCTCGCCACGCCATGGAAAAATGGCATTCTCATAGACGGATAGGGCAGTATTTGGGATAACTAAATCTTCATCAAGGCCGATAACATCACCATAACCTTCACATTTTGGACAAGCTCCATAAGGATTATTAAAACTGAATAAATGAGCATTTGGCTCGAGGAACGTCATGCCGTCTAATTCAAACTTATTATTAAAAGTCGTTTGTTTTTTGTCTGACAATGATTCAATAATACAACTGCCATTACCTTCAAAAAACGCCGTTTCTATAGCGTCAGCAAGACGATTTAAGAAATCTTCATCCTCTTTGTATATAATTCTGTCAACAACTAAATACAAATCTTTAATTGAAGTGATATTTAACTTTAAAGCCTCTTCAATTCGGATAACCTCACCTTGATGCTTTAAACGCGCATAGCCTTGTTTAGATAAAGTCTCAATTTTATTTTCGATTGTTCTGCCTTCTTCAAGATAAATCGGGGACAGCAACAATAGTTTTGAACCTTCCTCAAAACGTGATATAAAATCGATAACATCTGAGGTGCGATGCTTTTTTACCAAATTCCCCGAAATAGGAGAGTAGGTCTTCCCAATTCTGGCAAACAATAATTTTAAATAATCATAGATTTCAGTAGTTGTACCAACTGTAGATCTAGGGTTTGTAGAATTTACTTTTTGTTCTATTGCTATAGCTGGAGCAATCCCTTTAATGTAATCCACTTTGGGTTTATTTAACCGTCCCAAAAATTGACGGGCATAACTACTTAGGCTTTCTACATAGCGTCTTTGGCCTTCGGCGTAAAGTGTATCGAAAGCTAAGCTTGACTTTCCAGAGCCGGATAACCCCGTAATAACCACTAATTTATTTCTTGGAATGACAACATCAATATTTTTGAGATTATGGAGTTTTGCTCCTTTAATAATGATGTTTTCTTTGGGATTAACGTCCAAAACAGGATTTGTCATAGCTTTTGAGGTGTAATTTTGCAAAAGTACAACTTCTATTTTACAGGAAAAAGCTACAAATCATTACTTTAAATGTTAAATTTTGGGGTCAAATTTTGTTTTTTCGGAATGATTGTTGTTATATTTGAAATCAATTCAATAACAAAAGAACTGCGTATTACATAATATTACTTTAAGAATTCAGCTAAACCCCTAACAAAGAAGGCAACTTCTATAGCTTAAAGTACTAATATTATGAAACAAGAACTTATCCAAGATGCAGTTTTAGTAAGCGATTACATAAACGGTGACGAAAACGCTTTAGCACAATTAATAAAGCGACACAAGCAAAGAATCTACAGTTTTATTTATTCTAAAGTGTACGATAGAGATATTACAGAAGATATTTTTCAGGACACTTTTATAAAAGTTATACGTACTCTTAAAAGAGGGAAGTATAATGAGGAAGGTAAATTTTTACCTTGGGTAATGCGTATTGCCCATAATTTGGTGATAGACCATTTTAGACGTAATAAAAGAATGCCAAAATTCGATAATTCGGGCGATTTTAATATTTTTTCCGTGATTAGTGATTCCTCATTAAATGCTGAGAAAACCATGATTAAATCGCAGGTGGAATTAGATGTAAGGCGTATTATTGAAGAATTACCCGAAGATCAGAAAGCCGTTTTAAAAATGCGGATGTATAAGGATATGAGTTTTAAGGAAATTTCAGAACGTACTGGTGTCAGTATCAATACAGCTCTGGGAAGAATGCGTTATGCACTCATAAATTTGCGTAAAATTATTGAGCAAAACAATATCGTTTTAACAAATTGATACAATAAAGAGAATTTAGTTGCGTTTACTGTTTTGTATTAACTTATAAACCCAGCAAATGGCAAAATTTTACTCTGATTGTACTCCAAAAAATGATCAACTTAAACCAAAAGACGAAACGGTTAGTTTCCTTTTGAGTTATTCAAAGGCTTTAAGTGTTAATTGTTATAAAAATCTGAAGTTTGAAGCACTTCTAAATTAATTTAAAGTGAAAAATCCTAATTAGTTTTCTAATTAGGATTTTTTTATAAACTTCAATTCCTCATAATTTTCAAAAGTAAGGTATTGGGATTTTAGTGTCTTTAAGTATTCAATGACCTGGTTTTTTAGTGGATGATTATCCAATAAACAATTTCTAATATCCTCGTCATAAACAGTTAATCTAATATACCAATGACCTTTTCTGCTGGTGTAATTATTGTCAAATAGTGTTGTATTTGCTTTTTGTTCAAGTGTTGCATCAATAAAAACTAGTGGTAAGTTAAGAGTTTCATCCATGCGTTCTATCTCATAATACGTAAGGTATAACGTTTCTCCATTTAATTCAAAAGGAACATTGAAGCCAACATTTACATGATCTAACTCATATTTTGAATTTATAAAATCATAAAAATCACCCGCATCTTTAGGGTCTTTAAAGATAAAGGAGGTTTCTCGTGGCAGCTTACGTTGAAACTTTTTGGCAACCATCACCCTATAGTCTTTATTCTTAAAACGAGGGGCAACTTTGACGGGGATACAAGATAGAATAGTGAATGAAAGGGCTAATAATAAGAGGCGTTGCATAGTTGGTTGTTTCCTGAGACACCACAACAATTATACCAGTAGCCTATTTTTTCTTTTTATAATACTCATCTAAGACTGACTTTCTTCCAATAGTTTTAGTAATGATATCTTTTTCTAAATCCCAGCCTCTTGCTGGTGAGTATTCGCGTCCATACCAAATAATCTGGAGATGAAGATCGTTCCATAATTCCCTAGGAAATAATCGTTTTGCATCTTTTTCTGTTTGAACGACATTTTTACCATTGGTCAAATTCCAGCGATACATTAATCGATGGATATGCGTATCTACAGGAAAAGCAGGAATACCAAATGCTTGGGAAAGGACTACAGCTGCTGTTTTGTGACCGACCGCAGGTAGAGCTTCTAAATCTTCATAAGTTTTTGGCACTTCTCCGTCATGTTTGTCAATCAATATTTTAGATAAGCCATGTATACCTTTACTTTTCATAGGGGACAACCCAACAGGTTTTATAATTTCCCTAATTTCTTCGACAGAGAGTTTAATCATATCATAAGGGTTATCAGCCCGCTCAAACAATAAAGGAGTGATTTGATTAACTCTTACATCCGTACTTTGTGCAGACATCAATACTGCTATGAGAAGTGTATATGGGTCTTTATGCTCTAATGGAATTGGAATTGTAGGGTATAGACGATTTAACGTATTTATAACGAATTCTACCTTTTCTTGCTTTGTCATTCATTGTATTTTTACAGAAACCAAAGTTACACAATATGACACATTTAAAAGTAGGAGATAAGGCGCCAGAATTTGAAGCTTTAGATCAAGATGGAAACACAGTAAAATTATCAGATTACAAAGGAAAAAAATTAGTGGTTTTCTTTTATCCCAAGGCGAGTACACCGGGTTGTACAACAGAAGCTTGTAATTTAAGCGATAATTATAAAACCTTTACAGACCAAGGATATGATATTGTTGGGGTATCAGCAGATAGCCAAAAGCGCCAATCTAACTTTAAAAATAAGTACGGGTTTCCATATCCACTTTTAGCAGATGAAGATAAAAGTGTTATTAATGCATTTGGTGTTTGGGGACGTAAAAAATTTATGGGGAGAGAATATGATGGTATACACAGAACAACATTTGTAATTGACGAAGATGGAAACATTGAAGATGTGATTACTAAGGTGAAAACTAAAGACCATACCAATCAGATATTAGGGTAATAAAAAAGCGATTCAATTTTGAATCGCTTTTATTTTAATAGTTTCTCATAGCTTCTTCAGATTCGCATCCGAAGAGGCTTTTTTCTTTAATCAGTTTTGAAACGCCTTCTGGTAACATTGGCTCCCATCCATCTTCTCCTTTAGCAATTTTGCTCAATACTGTTCTTGAGAAAATAGAAAGTATAGAAGGGTCATAGTCCGTGATATCAACAACCTTTCCATTGTACTTAAAGAACTTGTATAATTCCTTCATACGAGGATGTACCTTTAAGTTTTCGCTAGTTGTAAGTGAACCATCATCATTTTGCATAGGATAAAGGTATACTCGTAAATCTTTAAAAAAGAGCTTTCCAAAGGCTTCCAGTATGCCTCCACTCAAATGGCGATAATATTTTTCATCAAAAATATCTACAAGGTTATTCACTCCCATGGAAAGTCCCATTCGGTTTTTAGAGTATTGTGAAAAATACTCTACCAGTTTATAGTATTCTTTAAAATTAGAAATCAATACTGTTTGGCCAAGAGAGCATAACAATCGTGCACGGTCCATAAAATCCTGCTCATCAATCTCTCCTTCAGCCCTAAGGTTAGATAACGTGATCTCAAAAATTACTTGTGTTTGGTCCTTGTCAACCTTATTTTCTTTAATAAACATCTCGTAAGATTTCTCAAACATATCCATGTTTACTTTGGTCACAGGTCTAAAGCTACCTCTCAGCGCCAATATATTTTTTTTGTAAAGTACTCTTGCAGGTAAGACGTTGTTGCCATCTGGAGCAAACATTACGGCATCTGTCATTTCATTTTTAACCAATTGAAGACTCATCAATCTGTTGTCAATATCCTCAAAAACAGGTCCAGCAAAATTAATAGTATCTATTTCTAATTGGTCTTTGTCTAGGTGGTCGTATAAATAGCGTAACAATTTACGGGGCTCGTTATACTTATAGAAAGCTCCATAAATAAGATTGGTACCTAGTTTTCCTAAAGTTTCTTGTTGTAAACGTGCATCATTTTCCTTAAAACGAATATGGATTACAATATCATTATAATCTGCATCTGGTTTTACCTGAAACTTAATGCCCACCCAGCCATGGCCTTTGTATTTTTTTGCAAAATCAATTGTTGCAACCGTATTGGCGTAAGAGAAGAAGATTTTATTCGGATGCTTGTCACGGGTAATACGCTGTTCCATTAGCGTGATTTCGTGATTCAACATTTTTCTAAGACGTGCTTCTGTAACGTAACGTTTGTCATCTTCTATGCCGTAAATGGCATCGCTAAAGTCTTTGTCGTAAGCAGACATAGCTTTTGCAATCGTGCCTGAAGCTCCACCTGCCCTAAAAAATTGGCGTACTGTTTCTTGGCCTGCGCCAATTTCAGAGAAGGTGCCGTAAATATCTTCGTTTAAATTAATTCTCAAACATTTGTCCTTTAAGGATGGAATGTTTTCAAATTGTCTATCGGCTTCATATGTAATTTCGGGCATAACGATTGCTGTTTTAAGCTCTTACAAAGGTATGATTTTAGCCTATCAAACAAAAAAATAAACTTATTTTTGTGATAAATCTTAACGCTTTTGAAGATAACATTTTTAGGAACAGGCACATCTCAAGGTATCCCCATAATTGGAAGTGAACACCCTGTTTGTTTAAGTAATAATCCAAAAGATAAGCGATTAAGAGTGTCAGTTTTGGTCGAATGGGATACGTTTACTTATGTCATTGACTGCGGTCCAGATTTTAGACAACAGATGTTGCGCTCTAATTGTAAGAGAATTGACGGCATTTTATTTACCCATGAGCATGCCGATCATACTATGGGTCTTGATGATATAAGGCCATTTTTCTTTAGGCAAGGAGATATTAAACTGTATGCGCATGACCGTGTTTTTAAGGCTTTAGAAAGGCGATTCGAATATATCTTTGAAACGACAAACAAATATCCTGGAGCACCTAGTGTTGTTAAGCAGGTGGTGAAAAACGAAGCGTTTCCACTAGGAAATATAGAGGTGACACCAATTGACGGCTTGCACCATAATCTACAGGTGTTTGGATACCGTTTTAAGGATTTTGCTTATTTAACGGATATGAAAACAGTTCCTCAGAAAGAAGTTGAGAAATTAAAAAACCTGGAAGTACTTGTTGTCAATGCATTGCGTGAAGAACCCCACCAGTCTCACTTTAATTTAGAGGAAGCCTTAGAATTTATAGCAATTGTAAAGCCCAAAAAGGCTTACCTAACCCATATAAGCCATCTTTTGGGCTTTCATGATGAAGTACAACAAAAGCTCCCAAAGAACGTTTTTTTAGCTTACGATAACCTGCAGATAACGATATAATTATGAAGAGTAGAATTTTTATGTATTTGTTTATTTTTTCTGTTTTACTGATTGTTTTTCAGTATGTCAACTCAAAAAATATACTCGATAAGTATGAATCTGATATTGAAATATTAAAGAAGAAAAAGGCTGAGTGCGATTCTTTAACTGATCAATTAACCGATACTAATCTTGAACTAAGTTATTTTAGAATTGAAAATAATGAGGACGCTTTGAGTTATTTTGAAAGCTTTGGTTATAAAACAGACGATCTTATCCCAATTATAAAAGACGAATTATACAATCTCAATGATTACGAAGGTGATGATCACCCTATTGTGCCTTACGCTTCAATGACCGAAAATAAAATACTGATCAATAAGATTAGGATTTTAAATCACAAATGGTTGGTAGCAAACTTTACCGATGGAGAGCATTGGGGAGAGATCTTCGTCAATTATTCCATAGACGAGAATGATGATTTAAAGTTTACCTTGACGGATTACTTGATGTATCCTGTCAATCAATTTTAAATTCTTTTTTTGAGCCATTCGTTAAACTCGTAAAAATTTTGAGGAGCTACACCATGACCAACAGGGAATTCAGAATAGTGGTGTTCTACATTTAAGCCCTTAAGAAATTCTATCGATTTACGTGCCCAATCGACAGGAATAACCTGGTCAACACTACCGTGCGAACAGTAGAAACTGAGGTGCTCAAACTTGGATGGGTTCATATTCGTAGGTATGATGCCTGTGTTAACATAACCACTCAAAGCGATTATATTATTTACCTTTTCAGGATAGGTTAGGGCTACGCCATAACTTAGTATGGTACCTTGACTAAATCCAAGTAGTGTAATATTGTTGTTGTCAACAGGATAATTGTTACAAGCTTCGTCAATAAAATTGGCAATTAAGTCTCGAGAGGATTTAGCTTCTTCGTCATCGCTCCATTTACCTTTTTCAGCATCAAAATTTATAGTGTACCAAGCATTACCATAAGGTTGCATAGGATATGGAGCTCTAACTGAAATGATAAATAATTCTTCCGGTAGTTCAGAGGCAAAGGAAAATAAGTCATTCTCATCGCTTCCGTAACCGTGAAACATAATCAATAATGGTGCGTTGTCATTTAGGCTTGAAGGCCTTGTAATGTGGTGTAATAAAGAACTCATTATTGACCAATGTTTTTGAAGATGTTTTGAAAAAATGACCCTAGAATAGGCACTTCATTGTATTTGCCTGTGATAGCACCAATAATTCCGAAAATAAAAAGTACCGAAAAAAATATCCAAAAAGACATGGTAACCATCCAGCTGTCAAACCCACCAACAACATAACCTAAAATCATATACATCAACCATAGCCCAAGAGATTGCCTTATATGAAACGACGTAAACTCGTTACGCTTTTCCTGGTTCATAAAAAAGGCTATTAAAGTACCGATTAAAGTTAAATAAGCGACAAAAGCGTATGTTTTACCTTCGTTAATAGTATTGTTAGTCATGCTTTAGCATTATTTTATTATTCGCAATGCTTCCGTAAACTTCTCCTTTGAGTTTAGCTCCTAAGAAACATGAATTTTTAGATTTAGAAAGAATGTCTTTTTCCTTAAATTGATATTCACTAGAAGGATTAAATAAGGTAAAATCAGCATTGGCACCTTCCTCAACTAGTGTGTTTTGTATACCAAACCTTTCCTTTCCTTTAGTCAGCAGTGCGATTACTTTTTTTGTGGTAAAAATAGTTTGAAGTGCTCCAAAAGCAGATTCCAGACCGATTGTGCCATACATGGCATTATCGAATTCTACTTTTTTGTTTTCAATATCTATAGGGTTGTGGTCCGTAGTGACCATATCAATGGTGCCGTCTTTTATGCCTTCGATTAGTGCAAGCCTATCAGCCTCGGTACGTAAAGGCGGCAAAGTCTTAAAATTAGTTTCAAAATCACTCAGTGCGTCATCTGTGAAGAACAGATTCTGTATGGCAACCGAACACGTTATATTTAAACCTTTCGCTTTTGCTTCTCTGATTAAGTCAACAGACTTCGAAGAAGAAATTGTTGGTATATGTAATTTTCCTTCGGTGTATTCTAGCAAAAACAAGTCCCTAGCAACTTGAATCTCTTCAGCTAAACTTGGATTTCCTTTTAGTCCAAGCTTTGTGCTGTTAACATTTTCGTTCATCACTCCTAATCCAGTAATTTTTGACTCTTGAGGAAAAGCACACACCAGACCATTAAAATTACTTGCGTATTGCAAGGCAATTTTCATAAGATTAGGGTTGGTAATTGGTTGCTTGTAATCATAAAAGGCTACAGCACCTGCTTTGTGCATGTCGTATAGTTCCGCTAAATCAGTACCATTGCCCTGCCAAGTCAGTGCTCCAATAGGGTATAGGCTTACCAAATGGTCATTCGCTTTGGATTTAACAAAAGAAATATCTGCACTACTATCTACAACAGGATTTGTATTAGCATTTAAAGCGACGTGTGTAAAGCCAGAAAGTGCAGCAGTTTTTAATCCGTTTGCAATAGTCTCTCGTTCTTCAAACCCTGGCTCCCCAAACGACACGCTGCTATCAAACCAACCTGGGGAAACATGTAAATTGTCTAAGGAAATTTCTTTGTAACTCTTAGGGTTGGAAATCCGTTTAGAAATTTTAGAGACAACCCCCTTTTCGATTAAAATATCAACAGTTTCATTATGAAATTCACTTTTAGAATCAACAATTGTAGCGGATTTTATGAGTGCGTTCATTTAAGATATTTTAAGATGAGCTTTTCTGTAATCAGAAATATCACGGCAAAAATAACAAACCATTTCCATAGCTCATTAACATTTGTGCCACTTTTTATGTCTTCGATTGCAGAACTTAAGCTAGAACTCAAGGAATAGTCTGCATTTAAACTCATATTGTGGTAATTGAGATCACTTTCACTTCTGTTATAATTAAAACTGAGCTTTTTCAATACCTCTTGCTTGTCAACGACATCTATAATACCAGAAGCCTTAGGAAAATCATTTAAGGTTAAACTCACTTTATTACTATACGTTTGCTGTAAAGGAATAGTAGAAGCACCATCCGTTCTAAGCATTAAAATGTCATCTTGCCCTAGGTCGGTCTTAATGTCTATTGTATTTAAATTTCCGATAGTATAATACAGTTGAGGCAATTCTAAACTCTGTTTACCAATATTATATAATGCAGGAACAATTAATGGCGAACTTTTAAAATTACTATTGTCATTATTTAAAGATCCTGTAAAAACATAGACCTTGTCCCTGCCTGTTAAAAAAGGACTACCGTCTTCAAAAGCATAGATAGCATTAGAGGATGATGACATTCCATAACTTGTATTTGCTTTTGGATATTGAAAATTGGTGACTCTATTGTAAAAAGCGTTTGCTAAAACAGGATGATTAAATTGTATTGTAGTTACCTTTTTTTCAATGTCATTTAAGCCAGTATAGGTTGTGCTATTTAAAGTTGTAAGTAATTGGTTATAAGAATTAAAAATAATTTCAATTGAAGGAATGATTAATATTGAACCTCCATTAGATTTAAAGGTCTGTAAATTGGTTATTAATGGATTCGGAATACTTTCCAACTCGTTTAAAACAATAAGGTTTTGCTCAGATACAATATTGTAATTAAGGGTGTTAATTGAAGTGCTGGTGTACAGAAATTCATCATCCGTATAAATGCGACTTAAGAATTCATCATCCGTATTATTAATAGACAACACCTTTATTTTTTCTTCAGAATTGATATTAAAATAAAACGTATTATCATATTCAAGTCCAGAATCTTCAATGGACACCATGCCGTCTATTGGAGTATTTGTAGGCAATGTAAAATTAGTGATGTCAGAAGTGTTAAAATCAACCGCTGATTTTGCAAGTAATTCTGAACCATTATACAATGCTACAGATGCTGAATTATTAGTACTACCGGTTTTACTGAGCTTAACGGAAAGCTCAAGATTATCGGGTGAAACCGTATCTATAAATACAGAATCAATAGAAATGTTGGCTACATTAACAGGGTTAGATTGTACGATTTTTAAATTAATACCAGAGTCTTCTTCAAAGTCTAGCATATCTGACGCCTGCTGAAAATCGGATACCATAACGAAGTTTTTCAAGGTGCTGTCATCATTTGAAAAGTAATTGGTTCCCTTTAAGTAAGCAGCTTCATAGCTCAATTGATTAGGAGAAAAACCAAGACCAATAAGTTGATTTGATATTGCTTTAATGTTGGTGTCCTTAAAGACCTCGTCATTTGTAAAAATTGTAATGGGCTCCTCTTGAGAAATATGAGTGAGTAAAGCCTGTATGGCTTCGTTTAACAACGTGCCATTACTGCCTTGAGCGCCCATACTGTGGGAATTGTCAATATAAATAACCGTCTCTGATGCTGTTTTAAAATCTGTTTTATCAGAAGTATAAGGTTGTGCAAAAGCTAATATAACACAGGCTAATAAAAATAATCTCGTAAAGAGAATCAGCCATTTTTTTATTTGAGAGCTTTTCCGTGTTTGCTGAACGACATTCTCTAAAAATTTCACATTGGTAAAATCTATTTTCTGAAAGCGGCGTAATTGAAAAAGATGGATAATAATAGGAATAACAAGCAGCAATAATGCCCAAAGTAGTTCTGGATGTTTAAACTGCATTCCTGATTAATGAATTTTAAAGTTCAGTTGTAAATATAGACAAAGCCTGAGGAATTCCTGAATTCGATTTTGAGAAATTTAACGTTTCTAACAGAAAAAGAAATAATCGTAAACAGGTTTTAGGTTTAATGATTCAAAATAATTGACAATGGATTTTTGCTCATTATCATTAGCCACCGTTACAATGGTTTGTGGGCTTTTTAGGGAGGATAAAAATTCAAATGGCTGCAAGGTCTGTCCATAGATGTCTTTACCAATTTTTTTTGGGTTGTCGCAAATCCAATGAAACGGGACCTTATTTTTAATTAACCCTTTAGCAATAGTCTTGCCTTTAAAGCCTGCCCCCCAAACCGTAAGTGGCCTTTTGGGCTTGTGGTCTAGCTTTAAGAAGTAGTGCAATTTTATATCTAAAAAATAATTCTGGGCATAATGCTCATGGGTTCTCGAGGTCCGAGTAGGGTAGTCGCGCCAATAGTGTAAAAGTTGATTGGATGGGATGCATTTTAATCCGTGCTCATAAAACCGAAAGGTTAAATCGTAGTCTTCTGGGTAAAGATTAGGCTCGAATGCCCCGCATGTTATTAAATCATATTTATGCACCATCCAGCAGGGTGAAGGAATAACACACTCTTTATAAATTTCAGAATAATTGCTTCTGGTTTTGGTTAGTCGATTCAACCAAGCTTCATATTTAGCATAACCATCACTTATGCCAGCCTTACTGAAATACTTCACCAAGCCAAGAGCTACATGATTTTTACCATAGTCTTCAAGCTGTGAAACCATGTGTTCAAGCTTATTTTCAGCCATGATATCATCACTATCCATTCGTGTAACAAATTCTCCCTTAGATTTTTGAAAAGCCTGTCTTAAAGCCTCAATGATGCCATTACCTTCTGCTTTATAAACCTTGATTCTGTCATCTGATTTTGAATATTGATACAAGGTTTCATAAGAATTATCCGTAGAATGATCATCAATGGCTAGTAGTTCCCAATCTTCATATGATTGAGCAATGATACTATCGATACAATCTTGAAGATAGGGTTGAGAATTCTTAAACGGCATTAAAATGCTAACGAGACGGTTCTGCATGGCACGAATATAAGAAATGGGATTTTAACAATTCTTTACAGCAAAAAGTCTTCTATAATTGTAGATTTGTGCGTTTTAAAAATTTAATATAATGAAGAATGTATTTGCCATTATTGGCTTGAGTGTAATTTTAGTAGGATGCGGTCCTACAAAACCAAAGGTTGATGATTCAGCAGTTAATAACCCTATTGTAACGGCATTAGATCTTAACAATGTTGTTGAGGATAAAGTCCCAGTGACTATAAATCCCGGTCGTTTTAGCGTAGAAACTGTAACGTACAGATTGCCAAAAGTAGTACAAGGGACCTATTCTGTGAGTGATTTTGGAAAATATGTAGATGATTTTAAAGCATTGGATTATGATGGTAATGAAATAGCCTTTACCAAAGTCGATACCAATACCTGGTCTATTACAGACGCAACCAAATTAGATAAGATTACCTATTACGTTAATGATACTTTCGATATCGAATCTTCTGGTGGCATCGGAGGAGAGCAGCCATTTTCACCGGCAGGTACAAACATAGAATCTACAAACTATGTATTGAATCTTCATGGTTTTATCGGGTATTTCGATAGCCTAAAGAACAATCAATACGCTTTAGATGTTACAGCACCGATTGACTTTAAAAGGTCTTCTGCAATCCCTGAAAAAGCATTAACACCTTCAGAAGATGGAAAAAGTGCAACGACCAGTTATTTTGCGGATCGTTATTTTGAAATCACGGACAACCCAATGATGTATGGTGAGTTGGATGTCGAAGAATTTATGGTTGGTGATATTAAGATTGTATTGAGTGTGTACTCTCCTAATGGAACACATACCGCAGCAAGTATGAAGCAAACGGTTTTCGATATGATGAAAGCTCAAAAAACATATTTAGGTGATGTAGATAGCACTCCACGTTACGATATTTTCTTGTACTTATCTGATGGTGCAGATACCTCACCAAAAGGATTTGGTGCTTTGGAGCATCACACATCAACAGTAGTTGTATTGCCAGAGGCATCATCAAAGGAAGGTTTAGCTAAATCTATGATAGATGTTGTGGCACATGAGTTTTTTCATATTGTAACTCCTTTATCTGTGCATTCTGAAGACGTTCATTATTTCGATTATGCCAATCCAACATTCTCTAAACACTTATGGATGTACGAAGGTGTGACTGAATATTTTGCGCAACACTTCCAGGTGTATGAAGGGTTGATCGAAGCTGATGAGTTCTACAACGTGGTCATGCAAAAGATTAATGTTTCACGTCGTATGAATGACGCCATGAGCTTCACGATAATGAGTGAGAATGTTTTAAAAGAGCCTTATGCGGAACAGTATTACAATGTGTACCAAAAAGGAGCGTTGATTGGGATGTGTATTGATATTTTAATGCGAAAAGAAAGCAACGGCACAAGAAGTATGTTGTCTCTGATGAAAGAATTATCTGGTAAGTATGGAAAGAGCAAGCCTTTTGAAGATGACAACCTTATTGCTGAGATCACTGCAATGACATATCCTAGTGTTGGTGAGTTTTTAAACACACATGTTCAAGGAGATGTACCTATCAATTATAATGAATTTTTTGAAATGGTTGGTTTAACCGTAGGCGAAACTCAGGTGGCGACCAACTATATTTTTGCGGGTGGACAGAACATTATTTTTGACGCTGACCAAGCGCAAGGAACGATTTCCTTCTCTGCTGTAGCCTTAGAGAATTCTTTCTGGAAAGCTCAAGGAGTTCAAGCTGGTGATATCATCAAAGAAGTCAACGGTCAGGAATTAAAATTAGCAAACGCACAGCAAGTGATTGGTGGTATGTTCTCTTGGCAAGAAGGTCAAGATATTACTATGAAATTAGAACGTAATGGCGAGCCTGTTGAAATTAAAACTAAGTTGACCAAGGCTTATGCCATGTCCAAAGGATTGGTTGAAGCTGAGGATGCTACAGAAGAACAAAAAGCGTTAAGAACTGCTTGGTTAAAAGGGTAAGACTTATTTGTATATAATTAAAAAGGGCTTCAATTTTGAAGCCCTTTTCTTTTTAAATTATTTCGAATATTTCTTAATATTTCGCCGCTTTACCATTAGTTGAAGAATTCTTTATAAACTCGCGCAAATCGTCGTTGGCTTTAATAAGATCTTCGTTGCGTAAATACATCATGTGGCCACTGCGATAGCCTCTAAAATACATGCGGTCTTTCATTTTTCCGCTAGGATCAATTTGCCATTGGGAGTATTTTGCGGCAAAATAAGTCGTAGCCCCATCATAATAGCCAGATTGGGTCAATATCTTTAAATATGGATTTTGAGCCATGGCTTGTCTTAAATCGTCCCTAACATTATCATTGCTTCTGTCCCAATTACCGACATTGCCAAAGACGTTATATTTTACATCTGTTTTAAACCCTAATTCGTTTTGAATGTAATAATTAATGGCTGGGGTGAAAGAATGTAGCCAGGATGTTAATTCTGCACTATAATCAGGACCTATACCAGTTTCTACTTTGTCGATTCCTAAATATCGCGAATCTAAACGTCCAATCGTTTGTCCTGTTTTATCGCGTAATAATTCTTTCCAGAAGAAGCGGTTAGGCACGTCTAAATTTTGTTGCAGAATAACTTTTTCAGACAAGCCTGAATAGTAACTCATTTTTTTGGCAATAGCTTTTCGTTCTGAATCTGAAATAAATCCACCTTTTGCAATAGCAGGAATCAACTCATTGACCGCGAAATTTTCAGCTTCTGGTAAAACCTCCAGTAAATCTTTATTCTGAAGCTCAGAAGGCAACATGTTATGATACCACGCTGCGGCTGTGTAGTAAGGCAAGTTTAAACTAGAGGCGAGTGGTCCACCAACACGTAAGACTTTATAATCTGCAGGTGACACCATGATGACTCCGTTAAGGTACATCCATTGGCTGTTCTGTAGCTCTAATGCTAAGCCCATAACACGAGTGCCGCCGTAGCTTTCTCCAATAATA
This sequence comes from Winogradskyella sp. A3E31, assembly GCF_046720935.1. Classification (NCBI taxonomy): domain Bacteria; kingdom Pseudomonadati; phylum Bacteroidota; class Flavobacteriia; order Flavobacteriales; family Flavobacteriaceae; genus Winogradskyella; species Winogradskyella sp. A3E31. The sequence continues at coordinate 240,394 of NZ_JBHNWH010000005.1, read as the reverse complement.
TATTTAGGCGATTCCCATCGGTTATGTCGGGTCACAAAAGTATTGATCCATTCAGCTAAATATTCAATATCAGCGTTTATTCCGAAGAACTCTTTATCATCGGCATATTTACCATCAGCTAGTTTTACCTTTCGGGAATAGCCCGTATTCACAGGATTCACAAAAACAATATCGGCGACATCTAAAATTGAATTCGGGTTGCTTTTTACTCCATAGGGTTGAATAGGGTAGCCTTCATTATCAATATTCAACACTTTTGGACCTGTGTAAGCCACATGCATCCAAACTGAAGCAGAGCCTGGGCCTCCGTTAAATGAGATGATTAGTGGTCGTTTATTACCAGTTTTATCATTGGTGCGTTTATAATAGGTGTAATATAAAGAGGCTGTGACTTCGCCTTCTGAGTTCCAAACAGGCTGAAATCCTGTATTGGCAGAATACGAGACAGATTGTCCCTTAATGGTTGTTGTATGGCTGGTGACATAAGCTGTGTCTATCGGTATTTCTAAATTCTGGGAGAATCCCAATAGGCAAATAAGACTTAAGGTAAAGGAGTAATAAATTTTCATAATTAAGATTGGTGTTAAAAGCTTAAAGATAAGCAACAGCGATTAAAATCCTTCAAAAACACCCAAGCCAAATAATGCAAAATCATATTTAACGGGATCTGTAGGGTCTAATTTACGTAAGGCTTTGTCTAATTCAGACAGGGCTTTTGCGTCATTTTGTTTTCGTTTCAGCAGACCAAGCTTGCGTGCAACGTTCCCAGAATGCACATCGAGCGGGCAGCTGAGTTGAGAAGGGGACAGGGATTTCCAAATACCAAAATCGACACCGTTATTGTCATTCCTGACCATCCAACGTAAGTACATATTAATTCGTTTAGCAGCTGAATTTTTAAGAGGATCACTAACATGTTTTTTTGTTCGTTCTAAATGTTCGATTTCAAAAAAGTGAGTTTTAAAATGATGAATACTGTTTTGAAGCGAGTTCGATTCAGCATATTTGGAAAATACGGCTTCAAGACCATCATGATGCCTGTAAATGTGTTTTAAGCTATGTACAAACTGAATAAAATCATAACCATTAAACGTTCGGTGAACAAAGGGGAGTAGAGCTTTTAAATCTGCCTCTTTGTGATTCATGATAAAGTCATAAGGTGAGTTATCCAGCAGATGCATCATGCGATGCGCATTTTTAATGATACTTTTTCGATTTCCCCAGGCAATAGTTGCTGTTAAAAATCCTGCGATTTCAATATCTTCTTTTTTGGAAAACTGATGTGGGACTTGTATGGGGTCGCTCTCAATAAATTTGGGATGGTTATACTGAAGTACTTTTTCGTCTAGAAATATTTTGAGTTCGGTTTTGTTGAGCTTCAAGGTTAAAGATTGGATTATGGAACTACGAAAATAAAAAAAACCGCCTTAAAAAAGACGGCCTTTCTCCTAACTAAACTAATTAAACCAACTCAAAAATAAGTTTTATTAAAATCCAATTTTTACACGAGGAGTATTGATTCTTACTCCAGTACTAATAGTTGTGCTTCGTCGTGGGTAACGCTCATAATAATACGTTCTATAGCCATGGTGATAATAGGATGCATGGTAATAGTAATATTCATTATGATGGCAATGCGAGTTACAATGATTGTAATGCTCTGCATAGGCATCTCTCTTACCTTGCATATATGCTCTATAGGCCGCTCTGTCTCGTCTTTTTAACTCTTTTTCGTAGTCTTTTTGATCTTCCCAAAACTGTTCTTCTTCATCTTTACTTTCAGCTTTAAACTGTTGCTCAAATTTGGCATCTTCTTTAGCACGCTGTTCGTAATATGTTTTTTTATCTATGGTTTGTTCTGACTCTGACGTAGACTCTTGTGCTATTAATGGCACGTTATAGCCAATAGCTAGGGTAATTGCTAGTATTATTATTTTATAAGTTTTCATTGTTGTCATTTTTACTGGAACAAAAACGAATAACGCTTTTATTCCCTGTTTCTATAAGTAAGACAACTGAAAAACGATTTACCCTACCTTAATTCAAAAAATAGTTTGATTAGGAATTTAAAAAGTAAAAACAAGGGGTGATGAGACTTTATGAACTAAATCTCTTAAGAAAGGAGTAATGTGCTAACTAATTTATTTAACAGCAATCATACTAATCTCTACATTCACAAACTTAGGGAGATTAGCCACCTCAACCGTTTCGCGGGCTGGGGCAGTGGCTTCATTAAAATAACTGCCATAAACGGCGTTGATTTGGCTAAAGTTATTCATGTCGCTAATAAAAATCGAGGTTTTAATCACGTTTTCAAATGTCATTCCTGCTTCGGTCAAAACGGCTTTCATGTTTTCCATAACCTGTTTAGTTTCTGTTTTGATATCGTCCAAAACAAGTTCCATAGTTTCTGGGTGAAATGCTATTTGGCCAGACGTGTATAATGTATTACCAGATAAAACCGCTTGATTGTAGGGCCCTATAGGCGCTGGTGCTTTTGACGTATTGATTATTTTTTTCATAATATTTTTCTGCTATGGCAGAAATCGTTTTTAGATTAAACAATCCAAAGATAGGAAATCCAGCCCTTTAAATTTAATTACCTAAGCGGCGATCTGGTTGACGACGTTGCTCGTATTTAAGATCTTGTAGGAAATTGGATTTTATACCAATAAAGAAGTTCCAAGAAGAGCGATTGCTAAAAGGCACCCAACTAAAGTTCATTCGCCAGCTCAACAAATCTCGCTCAAAGCGTAATTGTGTATATGTAAAGCCTTTGTTGAGCACATCATAACCAGAAGAGCCTCCAACAGACCATTTTGGGGATAATTCAATATCACCCGAAAACATGATGGAATGTGATGAAATTTGATCATTTCGCCTTGTATTATTATAATTTACGGCATAGGCCAAACGCAAAGACCAAGGAATTTTATAGTTGTAGAGTTCAGATTCAGTGTCTTTTTTATCATTGTCATCAATACCAATACGGTTTGAAAAATCCTGGGGTTTACCAAAAAGGTCATCGTCCCGACCTCCAGACCGTCTCGATTCTTCCAAAGCTCTTTTTTCAGCATCATCTGTTTCCCCACCGTCTTTATCTTTTTCTTTACTAAATGTTTCGTTACTTAAGGAATAGCTAATGTTCATATTGGCAGAAGTTAATCGAAATAAGCTTCCCCCATTATTAATATTGAACTTGTCAATCTTGTTGTTATTGCTGTCCAAAGCATAAGGATCTAATGTAGCGCCAAAATTGACACTCATTTTATTGTTAAAAATTTGTGTACCACCACTCATTCTAACTGGAGAAATATTTAAGGAATCGGCTGCCAAATCATAGGCAGTTGAAAAATTTAAGTTGTTCAGTAGAATGATTTTCTTAGCCTCTGTTTCTGTAGAATCTTTCGGCCTTATCTTAGCTTCGATATTATTGCCTAATGAAAACCCTACAGAACTTGAGTATCGATTGCCTGGTGAACCAAACAAAGAATTTTGAAACCTGGTATAAGATACTTCATCGGACGTGGTACCATCAGCACTAACGACCTCATAAGTTTCATAATATTGATCAAAAGCTGGCGTAACCGTATAACTCAGTGACGGTCTAACGACATGCCGTATGGCTTGTATTTTAGGGTCTTTTCCTTCTTTTTGAAAATTAAACAACCCGTACAACGTGGTACCCACACTTGTACTGAAATTATAGGTTCTAAATGCGTCGAAACCATTTAGGTCAACAGTTTCTACATCACCAGTTGTTGTGTTTTGAAAACGACGAATGGTATTTAAAGTCCAAGTTTCCTGATAGTTGGTACTGGCACTAACGCTAAAGTAATCGAAGAGCTTAAAGTTAGTGGTAATTGGTAAATTATGTTGCATACCAGCGAGGGCATCATCGAACATTTCGCTTTTACCAAATAATGAATCCGTTGTACTGATGCGATATTCCGCTCGTGAGTTGTACTGAAAATTGATATTTTGAATAATTCCTTTTTTACTACCGTTTTTTGGTGCAAAAGGGTAGACCCTCCCAACGGACAACTGCATGGTCGGCAAGGTTAAATTAATGCTTTCTGTCTGTGTATTTTGAGAATGCGTAGCACTTAAGTTTAAGTTGACCTGTGGTTCCCCTTGAAAGGTTTTTGAATACGACACCGAGGACGCCAAGGTGTTATTTAAAAAATTCGATTGGTTCAGTTGGTTAATGGATTGCTGATAGTATTGGCTACTTCCTAGGTTGACGGAGGCAGAGAACCTTGAGTTTGGGTTTGCCTTGGCGTCTTGCGAGTGCGACCAACGAATATTGTATATGGTGTTTTGTGCAAAGTCAGGGAAACCACGTTCGCTATTAAGTAAGTTTTCGTACCTAAAACTCATGTTACCGCTAAATTTATAGCGTAAGGCATAATTAGATTCCATTCTTAAACCATAACTACCATTAGTGTAATAGTCTCCAAGCACCGCTAAATCGGCATAATCACTAATCGCAAAATAATAGCCACCATTTTGGATAAAATAGCCACGATCATTACCAGTATCTTCACCAAACGTTGGAAAAATAACACCAGAAACTTGTTTGTTCTTGGTTAATGGAAAATATGCAAACGGTAATGCAATCGGCGTTGGCACACCATAAATTTCCATAAAGGTAGGGCCGACAACAATTTTCTTATTTGGTACCAATTTTATTTTTGAGGATATGAATTGATACTCGGGGTCGTCTAAATTTTCTGCTGTTGTAAAGCGAGCATCCTTCATAAAAATGACGGAATCATTTTCACGCTTTGTAATAGGAGCAAAAATGTTGAATCCAGAATCTTCGGTTCTAGAATTGAATATAATCGCTTTACGTGTTTCAGAATTAAAAATAATCGAGTCAGGCTCAATCACGTTAGGCCCTTGCTTAAAAACTGGTGCTTGAGAGTAGCCTGTTGAATCTTTTATACGGCCTGCATAGACAAGATTAGTACTGTTGTCGATAACAATGACCCCGGCCTTTATTTCTAGGTCTTGATAATAGACTTCAGCTTCGTTGTAGAGATAGATTTTTTGTTCACGCTGATTAAAACGCACATAGTCCGTTGCTTTGTACTTTACAATATCATCAAGAATGCTTTTTTGTTTGGTACTATCTGTTTTTACCGAATCCACTTGTTTAATAGGAGGGTTGAGAGCTGCAATGGAATCTAAAACAACAGTTGTAGAGTCTATGGTCGTTTTAGGTTTTATAACGGGCTTGCCTTTTATAGGGATTTCTTGCGCAAAGCCCAAAGTGTTGATAAACACTGTAAAACTCAAGGCAAAAAGTATCTGTAGGCTATTTGTACGCAAACCTTTTAATGTATTTTTGTAAAAGTATGGCTCGGTTTTTGAAACGCCAAAATTACATATATTTTTTTGTTGAGGTTTTATTAACGGCATTAAACTTTCAAATTAAAAAGTAATATAAATTTAGACACAAAATAAGCAGAGTTCATTACCGTTAGGATTATGATGCAAACGAACATGATATACAGATTAGTATTTATCTCCCTTTTATTTATAATAGGTTTAACACCGCAAGGTATGGCCCAAGCTGACGATGATAAGTTTGTGGTTGTATTGGATGCTGGTCATGGAGGAGGAGACCCTGGCAATTTAGGGAATGGTTATAAAGAAAAGAATATTGCTTTAAAGGTTGTTTTGGAAGTTGGTAAGGCTTTGGAAGACAATCCAGATATTAAAGTCATCTACACCCGAAAGACCGATGTGTTCTTAGAATTACATGAGCGTGCAGATATTGCCAATAAAGCTGATGCTGATCTTTTTGTGTCGGTTCATTGTAATTCTCATCATACCCAAGCTTCTGGTACTGAAACTTTTGTTCTTGGAGCAGCCAATACAGCTAGAAACTTTGCCGTTGCCAAGAAGGAGAATGAAGTTATTTTCTTAGAGGATAACTATGAGAAAAACTACGCAGGGTTTGACCCAAGCTCACCAGAATCGACTATAGCCATCGGAATAGAACAAGAAATATATGTAGAGCAGAGTATAGTTTTAGCGCGTAAGATTGAAGATAATTTCGTTAAGAACGCCAAACGTAAAAGCCGTGGTTTAAAACAAGCCAGCCTTTTAGTCATTAGAAATACCTATATGCCAAGTGTATTGGTAGAGTTAGGTTTTTTAACCAATAACCAGGAGGGGCCATATCTCAATTCTAAAAGAGGGCAGCAGAATATGGCTGTGGCTATAGAAAAGGCCATTATTTCGTATAAAAATGAACTTGATCAAAATATTGGGGATAGTTTTCTGCAAGCCGCAGAAGACATAAAGCAACATACCCCATTACCTCAAAGAGAAACTAGGATTATTGAAGACGTTACTTTTAAAGTTCAGATAGCAGCAAGCTCCAGAAAGTTAGAGCCTAAACCGTATAATTTTAATGGTTTGGACGATGTTTCACGAGAGCAGGTAAATAATCTTTATAAGTATTACTATGGAGCTACGTCCGATTATAATGAGATTAAAAACCGTAAGCTGAGGGCTGCTAAAGTAGGCTATGATTCTTGCTTTATAGTAGCATTTAAGGATGGTGTGCAGATTTCCGTAGATGATGCTCTTAAATCCACTTCAAATTAAATCTTAAAGTTCTAAATTAATTCCTAATTTTGTTTGGAACAAAAGTTTCTAAGCATTGAAAATTTCAAGAGAAGTTAAAACAGCGATTCTGGTGATTTCCGGAATTTTGTTATTCATATATTTATTCAATTATCTAAAGGGTGAAAACCTGTTTGATGATAAGACCAATTTCTACACACAATTCGACTATAATGCCCTAACAATGTCTTCTGCTGTGACCATAAAAGGCAACAGAGTGGGCAAGGTTGAGGATATTAAATATGATTTTGAATCAGGAAAAACATTGGTGTATTTTTCTGTCGACCCTCAACTAAAATTTTCTAAGAACAGTACAATCCGACTCTATGAAACTGGCCTAATGGGCGGTAATGCTTTGGCTATTATTGATGCTGAAGATGGAGAAACTGCACAGAAAGGGGATTTTATTAAATCTGAAGTCCAGCCTGGGCTCATCACATCTTTAAAAGAGAATTTTACAGGTTTAGGTAGTAATTTAGACAGTACGCTTCAGTCTGCCGATACCCTAATGGTAAACTTAAATAAGATTGTTGCCAGTGATTCGGAAGACGGCTTAAAGGCTACCATTGCGGAATTGAACAAAACGATTAAATCGTTTAGAGGATTATCCTATTCATTTAACGAATTGGTTAAAAACAATGAAGATAAAATTGACTCCCTGTTGGGCAACTTTAACAATACCAGTAAAGAGTTGGCTATACTCGTTAAGGACTTAAACGATGCTGAAATTTCTAAAACCATTAAGGATTTTGATGCGACATTGCTAAAGATTAACGGGCTTATTGAAGGTCTTGATGCAGGTGAAGGTACTATGGGAAAACTGTTAAATGATGATGCTTTATACAAAAACCTTGAAGGTGCATCTAAAGAGTTAGAGCTGCTATTGTTGGATATAAAATTACACCCCGCAAGATACAGGCGTATTTTATCTAAACGGGAAATTCCTTACGAGCCTCCCACCGAAGAGCAAATGAACGACTAGAACAATTAACATGCAGTACCTTCCAAATATAATTTTTGCCATTATCCTTATTGCTGGGATTGGTTATTTTACTAAAAATGTTAGGCTTCTTATTAGAAATATTAAGCTGGGCAAACCTGTTGATGCTTCTGACAGTAGTTCTCAGCGATGGAAAAATGTAGTGCAAATTGCATTGGGCCAGAGCAAAATGGTAAAACGGCCTATTGCAGGTTTTCTTCATGTTATTGTGTATATAGGCTTTATTATCATCAATATAGAAGTCCTCGAAATTATCATAGATGGTTTATTAGGTACCCATCGCATTGGCTTAGAAATCCTTCCTTTATCTGTATATGGTTTTTTAATAGGAAGCTTTGAAATTCTCGCGCTTTTAGTATTAGTATCCGTAATCGTTTTTTGGTTACGTCGAAACATCATTAAGCTAAAACGGTTTCTAAGTGCCGAAATGAAAGGCTGGCCAAAACAAGATGGTAACCTTATCCTTTATTTTGAAGTCGTTTTAATGTGCCTATTCCTTATCATGAATGCTGCTGATATCGAATTTCAGAATATGGCATCTGGAAATATTATAAGTCAATTTATCGCTCCTTGGTTTGAAGGGTTTTCAGAAAACACACTTCATATTATAGAGCGCACTGCTTGGTGGTTACATATTGTTGGTATTTTGGTGTTCTTAAATTATCTCTATTTTTCAAAACATTTGCATATTATATTGGCATTCCCTAATGTGTATTATGGACGTGTTAATCCACAAGGGCAGTTCAATAACTTAGATGCGGTTACCAAAGAAGTGATGTTAATGATGGACCCTAATGCAGATCCTTTTGCTGCTCCACCAGAAAGTGAAGATGATGGTGAGCCAGAAAAGTTTGGTGCAAGCGATGTTATGGATTTAAGCCAGGTACAATTATTAAATGCCTATACCTGTACCGAGTGTGGGCGCTGCACGAGTGAATGTCCTGCAAACCAAACAGGTAAAAAGCTTTCTCCTCGAAAAATTATGATGGATACCCGTGACCGTCTTGAGGAAGTTGGTAAAAACATAACAGCAAATAAAGGTGTATTTAAACCCGATGATAAACAATTACTCAACGACTATATCACTAAAGAAGAACTTTGGGCCTGCACCAGTTGTAATGCTTGTGTTGAAGCATGCCCTGTGAGTATTGATCCATTATCTATTATCATGGATATGCGTCGTTATTTGGTAATGGAGGAGAGTGCAGCACCGATGGAGCTGAATAATATGATGACCAATATTGAAAATAATGGTGCTCCATGGCCTTACAACCAAATGGATCGTTTAAACTGGGCGAATGAGCAATAAATAATTAAGCAAGAATGAGCGAACAACTTAAAGTGCCAACAATGGCAGAATATATGGCAGAAGGAAAGCAACCAGAAGTATTGTTCTGGGTGGGATGTGCTGGTAGTTTTGATGACAGAGCTAAAAAGATAACAAAAGCATTTGTAAAGCTTTTGCATAAGGCTAATGTGGACTTTGCAGTTTTAGGAGCTGAGGAAAGTTGTACTGGGGATCCTGCAAAACGTTCTGGAAATGAATTCTTATTTCAGATGCAGGCAGTGACTAATATTGAGGTGATGAATGCTTATGAGATAAAAAAGATTGTGACGACATGCCCACATTGTTTTAATACTCTGAAGAATGAGTATCCTTCCTTAGGCGGCAATTATGATGTCGTACACCACACACAATTTTTAAAAGGCCTTTTAAATGATGGCAGAATTACCATTGAAGGAGGGCAGTTTAAAGGAAAACGAATCACATTCCACGACCCCTGTTATCTAGGTCGTGCCAACAACGTCTATGAAGCGCCGCGTGACTTGATTAGAAAACTTGACGCTGAGCTGGTTGAAATGAAAAGCTGTAAAAGTAGAGGCTTGTGTTGTGGTGCTGGTGGAGCACAAATGTTTAAAGAGCCAGAGCCAGGAAATAAAGACGTTAATATTGAGCGTACGGAACAAGCTTTAGAAACTAAGCCTCAAATTATCGCTGCAGGTTGTCCTTTCTGTAACACCATGATGACAGACGGCGTTAAGAACAAAGAAAAAGAATCTGAAATTCAGGTGATGGATATTGCTGAATTGATTGCAAACGCTCAGGATTTATAAAAGTTATGTCCGATAATAAACAGCTTATATATGCTGCATTAAAAAATGGACTGCTTTGGACGACAGTGCTTCTTATTCTTACCTACTTCAAAAACGGTCAAATTAATTGGGTATATATGCCCTTATGGTTTTTATTCTTTGCAGGTACAGGAGCTGCAAGAAAATATTATTTTTTATCAAAGGAAAAATAGATGTTCACAAATGCTCAAATAGAACTAGAATCATTGCCAAAATTGGATGACGTTACTATGACGCCAATATCCAAGAAGTATTTAAACATTATTCTCATTAATAAATTCATCCTATTCGCTATTGCTTATAGTGCATTAATTATGGCAAATATTTTTGCAAATGATGTGTTGTTTACAGAATATTTCTGGTATTTGATACTAGTATTGACAGTGATTCTAGCTGTTAATTTAATTTTTTCAGTTCTTGCCTTTCGTAAAAGAAAATATGCCTTAAGGGAAAAGGATGTTATTTATTCAAAAGGGCTTCTATTTCTTAAATTAACTGTTGTGCCGATTTCAAGAATTCAGCACATCGAGGAAACCAGGACTTGGCTTGCAAGACAGTTTGGTTTGGCGTCTCTTAAATTATTCACGGCAGGGGAGTCAGGTACAGATTTAAGCATTCGAGGCTTAACCGAGGACGAAGCCAGAAGAATCAATGATTTTCTAAGCGCCAAAGTTGATGCAGAAGATTGATTTTTCACAACCAGTAAGACAATCGCCAAAGGGAGTTATCGTCATTTTTGGTTTGAAATCGGTTCAGTTTGTTCGACGGTTTTTTGTCTTGTTTTTAGCGCTTGGGGTTTCAATTTTTAGAAAAAATTCTTTTGCTAATTTAAGCATTGCAGTCATCATAGGAATACTAGTACTGATTGTGATTGGTATATTGGTGTATTCAATCCTAAGATACCTCAACTTTAAATTTCATGTGAGTCAAGATGATTTCCACCTTTCTAGTGGCATTTTAAATAAAGACACTATAGTTGTTCCGAAATCTAAAATACAGAACGTCAATATAAAGCAGAATTTTTTACAACAATTGATAGATGTCGTCTCCATAAATATTGAAACTGCGGGCGATGATAAATCTGAAATAACGATTAATGCTTTAGATAGGGGCAATGCAACACGACTAAAAGAACAGTTGTTTGTAAGGCGCTCATTATCTGAAGAAGCTGACATTGATGTATCCAAAATTGATAAATCTGAGAAAAAGGTTTTTTTCAAGGCCTCAATAAAACGTTTGCTTTTAGAGGGTATTTCTGAGAATCACTTTAAAAGCTTTTTAATTATTGTTTCATTTTTTGTCGGTATCTATTATCAAGCAGAAGAGTACTTTGAAAGTTTCGGTATTGAAGAGCAGGTTGAAAACAACATCCAATTTGCTGAAACCGTTTTTATTGGGTCACTTTTTATTGCGCTGATTGCTGTTCTTGCTTTTCTGATTATTTCAATATTATTTTCAGTAATAAAAATGCTCATTATTAACTTTAATTTAGAAGTGATTGAGCACCATAAAAATATTGAAATCAATAAAGGACTTTTCAATAAGATGTCCTTGACGCTTACTCCAAGCCGCATTCAAAATATAGTCGTAAAAACAAATCGTATTAAAGAATGGTTAGGACTTTATAGACTTTCAGTAAAACAGGCAATGTCTAATAAAAAGCAACAGAAGAATTTCGCCATTGTTGCTTTAGACGGCTTACAGCTCGACTATTTAATCAATAAATTATTAAAAATCTATTCTAAACCTGAAAATTTTCTCAAGCCAGAAGGTTATTTTAAATACATTCTATGGTTGAGGCTTTTATTGGTTTTTGGATTACTGAATATTCCAGCTTATGCCGTCATCGGTAAAGGCTTCTGGCTAATAAATTTTCTGTTTCTTGTATTTATAGCAATTTACGTTTATGTACGTTACAGAAAATCAGGCTATTTAATTTCTGATAATTTTATTACAATAACCAGCGGTTTTATTGATACAGTTACCAATATTTTGGAAATTCATAAAATTCAATCTATAGAAATCAGCCAAACTATTTTTCAAAAACGAAGGGGCATCACATCGGTAATAATTGCAACGGCTTCCAAGAGCATTACCATTCCTTACATTAAGGAAATAGATGCGCAAGCTATTTGTAATAACCTGCTTTATAAGGTCGAATCCTCTAATAGGGATTGGATGTAATATTGTATTTTTGTTACTGAAAAAATTAATTTATGTTAGTAGAATTTGATAAGCTCCCGGATGAATCTAGAGTATGGATTTACCAAGCCAATAGATCTTTTACCGAAGATGAGATTGTTGAGATAAAACATAAGCTGTCTGAATTTTTAACACAATGGACTGCTCATGGACAAGATTTACAAGCTGGCTTTAATATTGTATATAAGCGTTTTATAGCTATAGCTTTAAACCAAAGCTTAAACACCGCAACAGGTTGCTCCATTGATGCTTCTGTACGTTTTATTCAACAATTAGAAAAAGAGTACAATGTTGATTTAATGGATAAAATGAATGTGTCTTATAAGCAAGGGGAGTATATTGCTTACAAACCTTTACTGGATTTTAAAAAAATGGCCAAGCAAAAGGCTGTTTCCAAAAACACCATCGTGTTTAACAATTTGGTAAACAATATTGCTGAGTTTAAGGAAAACTGGGAGGTACCAGCCAGTGAAAGCTGGCATAGTCGGTTTATTAAATAGTACTAACTTCAAATAAACTTTTATAATTCAATTAGAATAGCCATTTTTACGCTTCAAAATTTTGAACCTTGGCTACAGACATTTTTTTACTAAATATTTCAGGACAAGATAAACCGGGACTAACATCTGGATTGACCAGTGTTTTAGCTGAATATGGTGCAAAAGTACTGGATATCGGTCAAGCTAATATTCACGACACCTTATCTCTCGGTATATTATTCGAAATTCCTTCAGGTAAAAAATCAGCTGCAGTTCTAAAGGATTTATTGTTTAAATCTTACGAATTAGGAATTAAAGCTAAGTTTACTCCCATATCACTTGAGGATTATGAAAACTGGGTAACCCTTCAAGGCAAGGATCGTTATATAGTCACTATTCTGGGTGAAAAATTAGCGGCCAAGCAAATATCGGATGTCACTAAAATCATATCGGACAAAAACCTAAATATTGATTCCATAAAGCGTTTAACAGGACGTTTGTCCTTGGTGAAATCTGAGGAATATCCAAGAGCATCCATTCAGTTATCCATTAGGGGTAAAATTGAGAATAAGGCTGAGTTGACGGAAAAATTTGTCCAGATTTCAAAGGATTTAGATGTCGATATTGCATTTCAGGAGGATAATATTTTTAGACGCAATAGACGATTGGTGTGTTTTGATATGGATTCAACCTTGATTCAGACAGAAGTCATTGATGAGTTAGCGGAATTTGCAGGTGTTGGTGAGGAGGTTAAAGCGATCACTGAATCTGCTATGCAGGGCGAAATTGACTTTCAGGAAAGTTTTATAAGACGAATGAAATTGTTGAAAGGTCTAAAAGAAGAAGTTTTACAAGAAGTAGCTGAGCGATTACCGATTACTAAAGGAGCTAGACGTTTGGTTGATACCTTGCATAAATATGGCTTTAAAACGGCGATATTATCTGGTGGGTTTACGTATTTTGGGAATTATCTAAAAGAAAAATTAGATATTGACTATGTCTATGCCAATGAACTTGAAATAAAGGACGGTGTGCTTACCGGTGGTTATGTAGGTGACATTGTGGATGGCGATAAGAAAGCGCAACTTCTCAAGGAATTAGCTGAAAAAGAAGGCATAGATATAGGGCAGACCATTGCCGTTGGTGATGGAGCTAATGATTTGCCAATGCTCAATCTTGCAGGTCTTGGTATTGCTTTTCATGCCAAACCTACGGTAAAGGAAAATGCACAAAGTTCTATTTCTAGTATTGGTTTAGATGGTGTGCTCTATCTTTTAGGCTATCATGATCGTCATATTGATTTGTTGGAGTAACAGTCTCAAATTGTTAATTAAAGTCTTCATAAATCCCTCTTAAAATGCTTCTTACTTAGTTGCAATTATGCTAATTTGGCACAGTATTCGTTGTAAACCTATAAACGATAATATTGTTAATGCGAAACTTAGCCCTCTTTCTTTGCTGTTTGTTGACTCAATTCAGCTTTTCTCAAATAGATTTAGATAACCCATTACTTGCGGATGATTTAAAAGCCCAACAAAAATGGGTGGATAGCGCCTATGAATCTATGACGCTGAAAGAGCGAATAGGTCAATTATTTATGGTTCAGGTGTATTCAGATGAAAAACAACTTAATGTTAATGAGGTTGTAAAACTTGTAAAGGAACAGCACATTGGCGGAATTATATACACAAAGGGTGGCCCTTACAGACAAGCCAAGCTTAACAATGATCTTCAATTTGCGGCAAAAACACCTTTGTTGATTGGTATGGATGCCGAGTGGGGATTAAGTATGCGACTGGACTCTACTTATGCATTTCCATGGAACATGACGCTAGGCGCAATACAAGACAATAAACTTATTGAGCAAACGGGTTATCAGATTGGAGAACACTGTAAACGATTGGGAGTGCACTTTAACTTTGCACCAGTTGTAGATATCAATACAAATCCAAAAAACCCGATTATAGGCAATCGCTCTTTTGGTGAGGATAGAGATAATGTCACATCTAAAGGATTGGCTTTTATGAAGGGCATGCAATCTGCGGGAGTCTTGGCCAACGCAAAGCATTTTCCAGGTCATGGAGATACCGAAGACGATTCGCATCACACATTACCAACCATTAATTTTTCTAAGCAAAGAATTGATTCAGTTGAGTTACACCCGTATAAGACTTTGATTAAAGAGGGGCTTTCTAGTGTTATGGTGGCTCACTTAAATGTGCCCAATTTAGAATCCAAAGCAGGATTACCTTCATCACTTTCTAAACATATCATAACAGATATTCTAAAGAAACGCTTACAGTTTAAAGGCCTTATTTTTACTGATGCTCTCACCATGAAAGGAGCAGCGGATTTTAATGAAACGGGCGCTATAGATTTAGCTGCATTTATGGCGGGTAACGATGTCCTTTTAATGTCTGAAGACGTTTCAAAAGGCGCGGCAAAAATTTTGAGCGCCTACCAATCTGGTACAATTTCTGAAGGTCGCTTGTCGCACTCAGTAAAGAAGATCTTGATGGCAAAATATAAGGTAGGCCTTCATAATTATGAGCCTGTTGGGCTATATAACTTAGGCAAGGATTTAAACCGTATTAAGGACGATTTGTTGTATGGTGAATTGATGGAAAATGCCATATCCGTCGTAAAGAATGATTCAGACTTGTTGCCTATTAGGGCTTTAGAGCGCAAGCAAATCGCTTATGTGAAATTTGGTAACGATTCTGGTTCAGAATTTCTTTCTGAACTAAAAAAATACACCAAAGTCGATGAGATTAAGTCTGATGATTTAAACAGTTTAATTGTAAAACTTCAAAAGTACAACACTGTAATCATTGGCCTCCATAAATCTAACGATAACCCTTGGCAGGGCTATAAATTCACGGATAAGGAGTTAGTGTGGCTTCAAGAGATTGCTCGTACCAATCGGGTGATTTTAAATGTATTTGCAAGACCCTATGCTTTAATGGATATTACATCTATTGAGAATATTGAAGGCGTTGTAGTCAGTTATCAAAATAGTGACATTGCTCAACAAAAGTCAGCACAATTATTGTTTGGAGCTATTTCTGCAAAAGGAAAATTACCAGTATCTGCAGGTGAAAATTTTAAAGCGAATAACGGCATTGAGTTTAAAGCTATAAAAACCTTAGGGTATGCATTGCCAGAACGTGTTGGAATGGATTCAGAAAAATTAGCAAAGTTAGATTCTGTAGCTAACTATGCCGTCGATAATGGAATGACGCCTGGTATTCAGCTTTTGGTAGCTAGAAAAGGAAAAGTCATTTATAACAAGAACTTCGGAAAACATACCTACGAGGGTAAAAAAAAAGTAGAATTTGATGATGTTTATGATGTAGCATCACTAACCAAAATTTTAGCAACCCTACCGCTCTTGATGGAAATGGAAGAACAGCAAGTGTTCTCCTTAAATAATAGTCTTAGGGTACTTTTACCAGAGTTTGAATACAGCAATAAGTCTAGAATAACTCCAAAACAGATGCTATCGCATTATGCAAGACTAAAACCTTGGATTCCTTTTTATGTAGCGACCTTAGATAGTATAACAAAAAAACCATCAAAGGATTTTTATAGCACTAAAAAAAGTGATGTTTTTGCTGTTGAAGTAGCAGAAAACCTTTTTATGCGAACCGATTATCAAGATTCTATTGTTGAGATTATTAAACAGTCTGAGCCCTTATCCCGTTTGCGATACCGCTATAGTGATTTGCCATATTATATCTTTAAAAAATATATTGAAACACATTATAATAAGGGGCTTGACGAGTTGGTACAAGATCATTTTTATCAATCCTTAGGGGCGAATTACACGACGTATAAACCACGAGAAAAATTTGATTTAGAACAAATAATACCAACGGAGGTTGATGACTATTATAGGTTCCAAACCGTGCAGGGTTATGTACATGATATGGGTGCAGCCATGCAAGGTGGAGTAGGTGGGCATGCTGGTATTTTTAGTAACGCTAATGATGTTGCCAAGATCATGCAGATGTATCTTCAAAAAGGCTATTATGGTGGTAAACGTTACCTAAAAGAGGAAACCGTTAACAAATTCAATTTTTGTTATTACTGTAAAAATAATAACCGCCGAGGTATTGGTTTTGACAAACCTCAGTTAGGGGATGTAGGGCCAACCTGTGGCTGTATTTCCATGAAAAGTTTTGGACATTCTGGTTTCACAGGGACTTACGCTTGGGCGGATCCTGATGAAGAAATTGTTTATGTCTTTTTAGCCAACAGAACCTATCCTACCGCAGGGGCAAATCGCCTTTTAAAAGAGAATATCCGTACGGAAATTCAACGTCTTATTTATGAAGCTATTACAGAAGAAAAGGAAAGTTATATTGATCTTTAAACGTTAAAAATCCTTAATTTTTCATCACTTGTCTCACGGTTTATTGATGGTATAGTTACCTTTAAAGCTGAAGAATCAACTAAACATATAGATGAAAATAGGAATTGTTTGTTACCCAACTTTTGGGGGAAGTGGCGTTGTAGCTACGGAACTAGGTTTAGAACTATCTAAGCGAGGGCACGAGATTCATTTTATAACCTATAAACAACCAGTGCGTTTAGAACTTTTGGGTTCCAATCTTCATTTCCATGAAGTCCACGTGCCAGAATACCCATTATTCCATTATCAACCATATGAGTTGGCCTTGTCAAGTAAGTTGGTAGATATGGTAAAATTGCATAAAATTGAATTGCTCCATGTCCATTATGCCATTCCGCATGCCTACGCAGCTTTTATGGCGCAACAGATGTTGAAAGAGGAAGGACTGTTAATTCCCATTGTAACGACTTTACATGGGACAGATATTACTTTGGTTGGTAGTCATCCATTTTATAAGCCTGCTGTAGCATTTAGTATTAATAAATCCGATGCGGTGACATCGGTATCAGAAAACCTAAAAAGAGACACGCTTCGATTATTTAATATCAAAAAGGATATTTCTGTAATCTCCAATTTTATAGATTTGGACAAGCATCAAAATGGTTTTACGGATTGCCAAAGGGACATGATGGCGGATGAGTCCGAACGTATTATAACCCATATCAGTAATTTTAGGGAGGTTAAAAACATACCAGACGTTGTGAGTATATTCAATGGTATTCAAAAAGAGATACCTGCAAAGCTAATGATGGTAGGTGAAGGGCCAGAAAAGGTGAAGGCTGAGAAGATGATTGATGATCTTGGCCTGCAAGATAAAGTGGTGTTTTTTGGAAACAGTAACGAAATTGACCGAATTCTCTGCTTTAGCGATTTATTCTTATTGCCATCTCAAACAGAAAGCTTTGGTTTGGCGGCCTTAGAAGCCATGGCATCAAGTGTGCCTGTGATTTCAACAAACTCTGGCGGGTTGTCAGAAGTTAATATAGATGGCTTTTCAGGATATTTAAGTGATGTTGGTGATGTAGAAAGTATGATTGAAAATGCATTGAAGATTTTAAAAGATGAAGATACACTCCAAACCTTTAAAGCGAATGCAAAAGCACAGTCACTAAATTTTGATTTACATGCTATTGTTCCTAAGTACGAAGCCATTTATGAGCAAACGCTTAAGCAGTACCTCATGACTTTTAAATAAAAAAAAAGCCATTTCATCAGAAATGGCTTTTCAATATATTTTAAACAAGTTTAGAACTGATATCTTATACCTAAAGCAATATCAAAGTCTAGGTCATCATTGTCAAAACGGTCATCTCCGAAACCAAACTCTGGTCTAAAATCCAAAGACAATAATAAAGGGATATCAAAATTGTATTCTATACCAATGTCTCCAGCGATAAAAACAAACGTATCACTAAAATCATCATCAAAATCATTATTCCTGTTATCAAATTCGTAAGCACCTAGTCCGCCACCTACGCCGGCATACCAGTTAAAGCCTCCATCAATGTTCCATACCCATTGGTATAATCCAGCAATTTTAAAACCATCAAAATTATTTCCATCTCTCCATCCGAGGGTAAATTCTAAACGTTCGTCTGAAGCAACTGCTCGTTGATAAGAAATTTCACCACCAAATCCATCACTATCACCGAGACGTAAACCTAGTGCGTTGTCAGAAATTATTTGTGCATTAGATAATGCTGTAAAGCCTATAAAGGCAACCACTACCAAAACTATTTTTTTCATAATTAAAATTTTAAGTTAGATTGTTTTAAGGATGTCATCCATCCGGAAATTATAACGACAAAATTATGTTAAAATTGGATGAATAGCTTTATTTTTAGGACAATTTTATAATTCATTTCACACTAAGATTAACTCTAATGCTAGTAGAGCACCCCATAGATTTTACCACAATTAAAGAAGAGTTTCAGGGGGAGTTGTCTGCAGACCATTTATTGAAACTTTTATATGCTACAGATGCTTCAGTATATAGAAAGTTGCCTTTAGCAGTTGCCTATCCAAAGACCATTGAAGACCTAAAGCTACTTATAGATTTTGCAAAGCAGAATAGTACATCTTTAATTCCCAGAGCTGCAGGCACGTCATTAGCGGGTCAATGTGTTGGAAAAGGGATTATTGTTGATGTTTCTAAACATTTTACTCGTATTCTTAGTGTCAATGAGGCGGAGAAAACAGTTACGCTACAGCCAGGTGTCATCAGGGATGAGTTGAATAACTTTTTGAAACCATTCGGATTATTTTTTGGACCAAATACATCCACCTCTAACCGTTGTATGATTGGAGGCATGGTTGGCAATAATTCTTCAGGAACTACGTCCATTCAATATGGTGTGACCAGAGATAAGGTTGTTGAATTGAAAACACTTTTAAGTGATGGTTCTGAAGTCGTATTTAATACTATAAATAAAGAGGGGTTTCTAAAAAAGGTAGAACTTCAATCATTGGAAGGGGCTATCTATAAAACGGTTTATGATGAATTGAAGTCCAAAGAAGTTCAAAATAGAATTAAGAGAGATTTTCCACGGTCTGAAATTCATAGACGTAACACTGGCTACGCTATAGATGCTCTTATTAACAACAATGTATTTACGGAAACGCAGGATGACTTTAATATGTGTCAACTTCTTTCTGGTAGTGAAGGTACATTAGCCTTTACCACAGAAATCACTCTCAAGTTAGGTGAGTTACCACCTTTAGAAAGTGCTATGGTCGCTCTGCATTTTAAAAGTATTCAGGATTGTATGTCTTCAGTTAAAAAAGTTATGCAGCATCACTTGTATACTTGTGAAATGATGGATGATACTATTTTAAATCTCACCAAACACAATAAGGCACAAGAAGCAAATCGCTTTTTTGTGGAAGGCAGTCCTAAGGCTATATTAATGTGCGAATTAAGGGCTGTAGATGAAACATTATTAAATACTCAAATCAATGCGTTTCTTCAAGTTGTTGAAAAACAAGGTCTGTCTTATGCAAACCCTGTGCTCAAAGGTAATGATATAGAGAACGCATTAGAGCTTAGAAAGGCAGGTTTGGGTTTGTTGGGAAATATGATTGGTGATAACAAAGCTGTGGCTTGTATTGAGGATACAGCTGTTGTCTTGGAAGATTTGTCGAGCTACATCAATGAGTTTTCCAATCTAATGGAATCTTATAAACAGAAACCTGTATACTATGCGCATGCTGGTGCAGGGGAGTTACATTTACGGCCAATCCTGAACTTAAAAAAAGAAGAAGACATCATTCTTTTTAGAAAAATCACTACTGATGTTGCCAAATTAGTCAAAAAATATAATGGTTCCCTGTCAGGGGAGCATGGTGATGGTTTGGTCCGTGGAGAGTTTGTTCCCTTTATGATCGGTAAGGAAAACTATGAAATTCTAAGACGAATTAAAGCCGTATTTGATCCGCAAAATATTTTTAATCCTGGGAAAATAGTAGATCCATCACCGATGGATAAAAATTTGCGCTATGAGCCAAATAGAGAAGAACCTGAAGTTTCAACATTACTGGACTTTTCATCGTCTAAAGGTATTCTACGAGAGGCTGAAAAATGTAATGGCTCTGGGGATTGCAGAAAACTTCCAGAATTTGGTGGTACCATGTGCCCAAGTTATCGTGCGACTAAAGACGAAAAGGATACTACAAGAGCTCGTGCAAATGCGCTTAGGGAGATTTTGACACATTCGGAAAAGAAAAATCGCTTTGATAGCGAAGACTTAAAAACTGTTTTCGATTTGTGTTTAAGCTGTAAAGCATGTAGCAGTGAATGTCCGAGCAGTGTTGATGTGGCAAGTCTTAAAGCAGAATTTCAATACCAATACCAAGAAGAGAATGGCTATAGTTTTAAGAATCGATTTTTTGCTAATGCCACTAAGTATAATAAGATGGCGTCTAGATTTCCGGGATTGTATAATGCTATTTTTCAGAACCTCTTGACTTCAACCCTTATTAAAAAGTGTTTAGGGATTCATCCGAAACGTAGTTTGCCGAAAGTCTCAAAATCATTTTCTAAAATAAATACTTTAAATAAAGGGCTGGGAGAAAGACAAAGTCAATCAACACAAAATAAAACAGTGTATTTATATATAGATGAATTCACTAATTATTTAGAATCTGATATTGCCTTAGACACCAAATTGGTATTAGAAACTCTAGGGTACAAGGTAAAATGTATTGACCATTTAGAAAGCGGACGTGCTCACATATCTAAAGGCTTTTTAAAGGAAGCTAAGGCTATTTCAAATCAAAATATTTCATTTTTAAAAACAATAATTGCAGAAGATACTCCTCTGGTTGGCATTGAACCTTCTGCAGTTTTCAGTTTTCGGGATGATTATTTACGCTTAGTTGATGATAGAGAAGGAGCGAAACATATTTCAAAACATGCATTTTTAATTGAAGAGTTCATTCAAAAAGAAATAGGATTGGGTTATATAAACAGCCATCAATTTACTGAGGAGTCTAAAACCATTAAGCTTCACGGACATTGCTATCAAAAAGCATTAGCTAACACAAAGTCTAGCTTTGATATGCTAAATTTGCCTAAAAACTACTCCGTGACTATAATACCAAGCGGGTGCTGTGGAATGGCTGGCAGTTTTGGATACGAAAAAGACCACTATGATATTAGTATGACCATAGGCGAGCAAACACTTTTTCCAGCGATTAGAAAATCGTCTCAAAGCACAATCATCGCTGCAAACGGAACGAGCTGTCGCCACCAAATTAAAGATGGCACTAATCGTTTGGCATTACACCCCATAACCATATTAAAAAACGCTTTAAAATAAGAAAGCACCGCTGATAGCGATGCTTTACTCATATTTATTCGATGTTTTTTTAATTGACGACGTAACTGTCAATGTCTTGAGTGTTGGACACGCTTAACGTTGTTGGAAAATCTAACGTTAATCCTAACAAATCTAATATACTTACAAAATTAGCATCTAATGTATAGGTTTGATTTGCTTCAGACTTAATTAAACCAATATCTTCTGCAAAATAATTTTTGATGACCAAGACATCTTGACTTTCTATTATTGTCACATTAGTACTCACGTCATTAACAACTACAGTAGTTGACAAGTCGAGGTTTAAGGTTATTTCTGATGTTATGACATCTGTAAAGGTTTCACCGTCCACATTAATAGAAGAAACATTTGATGTTCTGGTGTTAGTTATGCTATAAACTGCAGTCAACGGAAAAGAACTTCCATCAATATCGATAGTTTCATTAAGAACTCCTTCTAGTGTTGAAAGACCTGAGTTTATTCCTGCATTTAAATCATACAGTAAAAAATTAGTTAGTGTTAAAGACGTTTCAGATAAAAAATCTAACTCGGCTGGTAATGGCAATTCACCATTTAAGGCCAAGGTCGATGCAGAACGGGTTAATGTTCCAGTATTTAAAATAGCATTCATTAAACCAAATTCTGGTGATGTATCGCTATTGACATTAATTGTAAAAGAACTTCCGGTTTCAGAATTAATGGTGACTAAATCCGTACCAGTATAATCCAATTCAGGATTTGAAGTACTGCTATTATCAACATTATAAATCCATGTGTTATTCGCTGATGACGGATAATAGTTTCCTTCGATAGGTTCACTAGGCGTGTTAGAATCATCACTAGATGAACAGGCAGTAATAAGTCCAAGAGTAAGTAGAAATAAAAGGGCTTTATGTTTCATAATTAAGTATTTAAGTGTCAAATTTAATAAATTATTAAAGAGATTTGTGTTTTTTTACGTTTATGTTTAACGCTTAACTTAATTATCTATTGCTTTGTTTCTTCAGATTGTTGCACAATAGTAATCGCTGCAATTAGATCTTTGACCTCAAGTTCTTTAAGGTCTTCGTCAACAGAAAACGGAATGAGTTTGTCCTTGTTGTAGTTGTAGATTTTCCAACGCTTAAATTGGTACTCAAGAGCAGTAAAATGTTCAACCCAGTCACCAGAATTTAAATAGGTGGTCTTCCCTTTGTTGTTTTCTATGATTTCTATTTTGGGTTGATGTATATGGCCACAGATCACATAATCGTAGTTATTCTCAATGGCAAGGTCGGTTGCGGTCTTTTCAAAATCATTAATGTACTTAATGGCTCCTTTGACACTATTTTTTATATGCTTTGATAAAGAAAAACGTTCTTTGCCCAATTTTTCTAATGTCCAGTTAACAACTCGGTTTAGGAGAATGAGCAAATCATAGCCATAGCCACCTAATTTGGCAAGCCATTTTGCATTTTGAATTGAAATATCAAACACATCCCCATGGAAAAACCATGCTTTTTTTCCGTCTAACTCTAAAACTTTCTTGTCAACAATCGAAATATTTCCAATAGTAGTACCGCTAAATTTTCGCAACATCTCGTCGTGGTTTCCTGTGATATAGATGACTTCTGTACCATTTGCAGCAAAATCCATTATTTTTTTAATGACCTTTAGGTGCGATTTAGGAAAGTAACGTTTGCTAAACTGCCACATATCCACAATGTCTCCGTTAAGTATGAGGGTTTTTGGTTTAATACTGCTTAGATAGTTGACAAGTTGTTTGGCATGGCAGCCATAGGTACCCAAATGAACATCTGAAATGACCACAACTTCAAGTTTACGTTTTAGATCCAAAGGCAAAGTGTTTATTATTACAAAGAACTTATTTATGGGTTAATTAAACGTTATAGCATAATTATTTAATGATGAGGGAATTGTTAGATTAATGTTATAGCTAAACGCTGTATGTTAACTTAATAAAAAGTAAAAGCTGTTTTAAAAATCGCATATCCATTTTTGTTTCTGTGTATTTACATTTACTTTAGCGAAAATTAATTATAATGGCAGGCAATTCCTTCGGAAAATTATTTAAGCTTACTACTTTTGGTGAATCACACGGTAAAGCCATTGGCGGAATTATTGACGGATGTCCGGCCGGAATACCCATTGACTTCGAAGCAATTCAGCTCGACATGGATCGCCGTAAACCTGGTCAATCTAAAATTGTAACACAACGAAAAGAGCCAGATACTGTTGAATTCTATTCAGGTATATTTGAAGGAGTAACGACTGGTACCCCTATTGGTTTTGTTATTCATAATACAAATCAAAAATCTAAGGATTACTCCCATATTAAAGATGTTTATCGTCCTAGCCATGCCGATTATACGTACGACAAAAAATATGGTGTTAGAGATTACAGAGGAGGCGGGCGAAGCTCAGCACGCGAAACAGCGTGTAGGGTAGTTGCAGGTGCTGTTGCTAAACAGTTTTTAAAAGATTTAAAAATAAATGCTTTTACATCTGCAGTTGGTGATATTAAAATTGAAAAGCCGTATCAAGAATTAGATTTTAGCTTAATAGAATCTAATGTTATCCGATGTCCAGAACCTGAAACTGCTGAAAAAATGATCGCTAAAGTTCAGGATATAAAAAAGCAAGGCGATACTGTTGGGGGAGTTATTACGTGCGTGTTACAGAATGTTCCTGTCGGATTAGGAGAACCTGTTTTTGATAAACTCCATGCCGAATTAGGTAAAGCCATGCTGTCGATTAATGCCGTAAAAGGTTTTGAATATGGTAGTGGTTTTATGGGCTCTACGATGAAAGGCAGTGAGCACAATGATTTATTTAAGGAAGATGGAACCACTACGACTAACCTCTCGGGTGGTGTGCAAGGAGGCATTAGTAATGGTATGGATATTTATTTTAATGTGGCATTTAAGCCCGTAGCAACTGTCCTTCAAAAGCAAGATGCGTTGAATAGTTCTGGCGAAATTGTAGAAATGCAAGGCAAAGGGCGACACGACCCTTGTGTAGTGCCTAGAGCCGTGCCTATTGTGGAAGCTATGGCTGCTTTGGTTATGGCGGATTATTCGCTCCTGCGCAGACAAGAGTCACGTGATTGGTAAGTTTAATATAAAATAATAGATTCCTGCCTTGCGCCACCGCTAAAGCTTTAGCGCACGCGGTCGCAGGAATGACAAATAAAAAAACATGAAAAAACTCGCTTTACATTGGAAAATTATCATCGGTATGGTACTCGGTATCATTTGGGCTTTGTTATCGAGCTCAATGGGCTGGAGTGAATTTACCATAAATTGGATTGATCCTTTCGGAACAATTTTTATCAATTTATTGAAACTCATTGCCGTACCTCTTGTTCTGTTTTCAATCATAAGTGGAGTTGCAAATATTGGTGACCCTAGTAGTTTAGGACGTATGGGAGGTAAAACCCTTGGTATTTACCTTTTAACAACAATTATGGCTATATCATTGGGTTTAATGTTGGTCAATGTTATAAAGCCTGGTAAGTTAATAGATGAAGAAAGTCGTATTGACAATCGTATTAGTTATGAAATTTGGGCAGATAGTCAAGGGTATGAAATTAAGGACGGTGTCAATTATTTAAAGGATCCAGAATTTCTTCAGCGTGCCCAAGAAATTTCGGAGCTTTCTAAAAGCGAGTTACAAGAAGCTGCTGTTGCTGATAAAATGGAGACTGTAAAAAGCAGAAAAGAAACAACACCACTTCAACCATTAATTGATATTGTACCTAGCAATTTCTTTTACTCCTTATCTAATAATGGATTAATGCTTCAAATTATCTTTTTTGCTGTGTTTTTTGGGGTGTGTTTGCTTTTCATTCCAAGTAATAAATCAAAACCTGTTTTAAACTTGGTGGATGGTATAAACGAAGTCTTCTTAAAGATGGTGGACATTGTGATGCAAGCTGCACCATTTTTTGTGTTTGCACTTTTAGCAGGTGTGGTATCTAAAATGGCGGGTAATGATATTGGTAAGGTAGTAGAGATATTTAAAGGGCTGAGTTGGTATTCATTGACCGTTTTATTAGGACTTCTACTAATGATTTTTGTAATCTATCCAATAGTGCTAAAACTCTTTGTAAAGAAAATACCATATTCCGGGTTCTTTAAATCCATGAGTCCAGCACAAACATTGGCATTTTCTACATCTAGTAGTGCTGCTACACTTCCTGTTACTATGGAGTGTGTTGAGCAGAACTTAGGTGTTGACAAAAAAATAAGCAGTTTTGTATTGCCTATTGGTGCTACGGTTAATATGGATGGAACAAGTTTATATCAGGCTGTTGCAGTAATTTTCTTGGCTCAAATGCACTTAATTGATTTAACATTAGGTCAACAGATTACTGTAGTACTTACGGCAACTTTGGCATCTATCGGTTCTGCAGCTGTGCCGAGCGCAGGGTTAGTGATGCTCATTATTGTTTTGGATTCTGTAGGGTTAAATCCTGCATGGATTGCCATTATTTTTCCTGTTGATAGAATTCTTGATATGTTCCGAACTGTAGTTAATGTAACGGGAGATGCTACTGTATGCTCAATAATTGCTGATGGCGAGAATATGTTAGAGTATTCAGGAAAAGAAGATCCTTCAGAAACGTTCGATTTGGACTCATAGTTTAGGCTTAATTTTGTTATATTAAGCACTACTTAAAATTTAGAGACCAATGAATATCTGCTTTATAATGTACCCTTGGGAAAACATAGATCCTGAGAACGATACCAGTTTAGCCCTAATAAAAGAGTGTGTTAAAAGAGGGCATGGTGTAGCTATATGTACTCCAGCCAATTTAACCATCCGTGATAGTGTTACCAATGCTTTTTGTAAAGTCATCGGCCGTATGGACAAAACTCCAAGTACCTTAAAGGCGTTTTATAAAAAAGTTCAATTAAGAGATGAAATGCTGCCGCTTGCAGGTTTTGATACCATTTTTTTTAGAGCAAATCCACCGCTTGATCCTATAATGTTGAATTTTTTGGATTCTGTTAAAAATGATGTCTTTATCGTTAACTCATTGCAAGGTATGCGAGAGGCCAATAATAAGCTCTATACAGCAGCTTTCGGTGATGCACATAGCAATATTATTCCAAATACCCATGTGTCAAAAAACAAGGATTATTTAACCCAACAGATTAAAGAGTCTAAAGCAGATAAAATGATTTTAAAGCCATTGAATGGTTTTGGAGGTTCTGGTGTTATTCTCATTGAAAAATCTGCAATGAATAATATCAATTCCTTGCTCGATTTTTACATCACTTCCGGTGATGGTGAATCTAATTATGTCATACTTCAAGATTATATTGAAGGGGCAGACCAAGGAGACGTAAGGATTTTATTATTGAATGGAGAGCCTGTTGGTGCCATGAAACGTGTTCCAGGGACCGATGATCATCGCTCAAATGTGTCTGCTGGCGGTTCTGTTCAAAAGCATTCTTTGACTAAAGCAGAAAAAGCGTTATGCAAACAGATTGGCCCAAAATTAGTTAAGGATGGTCTTTATTTTGTTGGTATTGATGTCATCGGCGGAAAACTTGTTGAAGTTAATGTAATGTCACCAGGCGGTATTACCTATATCAATAAAGTCTATAAGAACAAGCGTAAGGTTGAAGAAAAGGTTATAGACTTTCTAGAAAGTAAGGTATTGGATCAGCTTCAGGCATTTGATCGAAGAACACGATTGCGAAAAACAGTAGAGGAAGCATAATTATGGAACGACTTTCAATTTCAGAAATTATTGAAAAAATCAATAATGAAGAAACCTTTCATGCTGTTTCCGAAGATTATTCACTTACATTAAAAATTGAAGATTACACCTACTATGCCTGTGCAGCAATTCATAATGGACATCAGTTCAGAAAGTCGTTGTGGAAAAATTGTATGCATACTGAATACGAGCGCTGGTACGAAGAAGATCCGGAAACTAAAACGATGATACAATCCCATCCTATAGTTTTGGCAGGTTATGATTCACGATTTGAATATGACCTTAACCGAGATTCTGAAAACGCTGTGTTTGAAACAGCTTGGGGGAAACAACTTTGGAAACATCCTTTGGAAGAATCAGAAAAAGAAATAAGCCTTAATAAACATGCCAATTTCTATAAGGTAGTGGATGCATTACTGTCTAAATTAGAAGAGAAATTTAAAGTCGCCATAGTTTACGATATGCACAGTTATAATTGGCAACGTTGGGATAGGGAAGTGCCAACATGGAATTTAGGTACATCTAATGTTGATAACGAACGCTTTGGTGACATTATTGAATCTTGGAGACAATCCTTGGCATCCATTGAGTTACCTCATAACATAAAACAAACATCTACTATAAATGATGTGTTTCAAGGCAATGGTTATTTTTTAAAACATATTACAAATACCTTTAAAAACACTTTGGTTTTAGCTACAGAAATTGCAAAAGTATATTGCGAAGAGTATCAACAAATAATTTACCCAGAGGTGGTGTGTTCAGTGGAAACACAACTAAGGGAGCTTTTACCTAAGCATGCTGAAGCATTCTATAATCGATTTAAATCTTAATGGCACCAGTAAAAACAGTTCATAAAATTGAGGATTCGGTTATTGACAGAATCTGTAATACGATTAAAAATCAAAAACCGGTTAATGAAGTACTTCCGGAAAAAGGGATTATTCATATTGATAAATTGATGCCTTTTATCTGTATTTATAGGTTTAGTGAGTTAGATGTCTATTTCGCTAGAATTATAAGAACCCAAGCATCATATGTATTGGTAAATGACCAAGTTGATATTTCACATTTGCTTGAGTCCATTAGAAAAGTAACCTCAAAAAAATTTGAAACTTTTTTAGTACTCGAGTTCTGGCCTGAACAAGACAATCAAAGTACTACCTTCAACATTTCTTGCCCGGTAGGAAAGTCTCCAGCAACCATATCCGCATTACAAAGCGGGTTTAAAACACTAAATGAAACCTACCCAAATATTAAGGTAGATGTTGATGATACGCATCAAAGGCATCCTAAGCACCTAGAGCCATTATATAATACTGAAGACTCCAAAAAGAAAGGTGTTTTATTTATTGGTGTAACCATGCCTATTCTTTATAAGAACAATAATACGGAGGAACTGTATTCGCTATTTTTTAGGCAATATTACTCTGTGTTTTCAGAGACGATTAAACGTGCTGTTTTCGAATTTATTAGGGTGCAGACTTCTGATGATTTTGAGCATTATTTAATGCTAGGTAAAACCAATATTGATGAAGTAACACTTAAATCGGATAAGGATTTAGCAAAAATAAGTGAAGGGATGTCTTTTTTGTTGAGAACGACTCCTGTTAACAGTAATGAAGAGTGGAAGAATTTCAAAAAAAATAATTTCAAAAAAAATCCTTCTTTTAAGTATCGACTGATCGCTTTAGATCCTGAGCAAGAAAAACGAAAACTTTACAATATACCAATAGATGAAGTTGATGACCCTACGATAGCATTTATTTTGAGAGGAAAACGGCTAGAGATAGAAAAGCAACTCACGATGCTAGAGGAAAGAGGCACCAAAAACTTTAGGTTTGTCGGTGAAAGCTTATATGGGGTTATTAAAAAGAATGTCCTTAAAGAAGCACGAAAAATTCTAAAAGCCTTTCCAAAACGAGTAGAGGGAAAAAACAACAAGAGGTTAAATTGTCATGAATTTGCAGATATTGCAAACGAAGAACTCGCATTCTACAATAAAAAATTTCCTGATATTGAATTATCACTAGAGATTAGAGATGATGTTGCCGGAATTATGGTATCCAAGTCAAAACTATTGATAAATAATGAAGTTACTTTTGGTGAGGACAGAGCAGATGCATTGATACAGCACGAAATCGGGACACATCTATTGACCTATTGCAACGGAAAACAACAGCCCTTTCACCAAATGTATGAAGGTTTTGAAGGCTATGACCAGTTGCAAGAAGGTTTGGCAGTTATTGCCGAGTACCTTGTAGGAGGCCTTACTATTAATAGGCTACGTTTGTTGGCAGGTAGGGTTGTAGCTGTCAAATCTATGACCGACGGTCGTAATTTTATAGAAACCTTTAGCCTTTTACGAAAACGACATGGTTTTTCAGAACGTATAGCGTACTATATTACCATGCGGGTCTATAGAGGTGGAGGGCTAACAAAAGATGCAGTATATCTGGCAGGATTGATAGACGTTTTAAATTATCTTAAAAATGGGGGAGAGCTCGAAAATTTATATTGCGGTAAATTTAATACCAACCACATTGAATTAGTAGAAGAATTATTATACCGAAAGGTTCTAAAAAAACCAATATCACCAAGATTCCTTGAGCGTGACGAAGTAAAAAAACGATTAAAAAGACTCCGTAAAGGAATTGAAATAACAGAGCTAATAAATTAAGGGATACCGTTAATACATATCTTTTATTAGAAGTAGTTTGCATTAATTAATCTGTCTAAATATGTATTTATGAAACTCGCCTTTATTATAAATGACCATGAGACTGAAAAAGCAAACTATACAACACCTTCTTTAGGCTACTCCGCTTACAAGAGAGGACACGATGTTTATTTTATAGGGGTAGGTGAATTATCATACGCTTCTAGAGGGCATTTAGCCGTTCGTTGTAAAACTATTTCGGGACGAAATTTTAATAGTGTAGATACGTATTTTAAAGCTTTACAAAAAGAAAAGTTGACTAAGGTTACGTCTAAGGATTTGGATGTTCTTTTTTTAAGAAACAATCCGTCGGACGAAATAAATGAAAGAGATTGGGCACAAAATGCTGCTTTTATTTTTGGTGAAATTGCTATGAGGAATGGTGTTTTGGTGCTTAATCACCCTAATAGTCTGGCAGGTGCAGTTAATAAAATGTATTTTCAGCATTTTCCAGAGATTATTAGGCCTAAAACAATAATCACGAGAGATCATGATGAAATAAAGGCGTTTTTTAAAAAACAGAAGCAAAAAATGATCTTAAAGCCATTACAAGGCTCAGGTGGTACCAATGTTTTTTTAATGGATAAAAAAAATGAGCACAACCTTACGCAAACCATTGATGCTATATGTAGAGATGGTTTTGTAATTGCTCAAGAGTATTTATCCGAAGCACCTAAAGGGGATACACGTTTATTTCTTATGAACGGTGAGCCGCTTATGGTTAATGGACAATACGCCATTATGCAGCGGGTTAATGCTACTGGTGATATTCGTAGCAATATTCATGCAGGAGGAAGGCCCGAAAAAGTTAAGATGACAGATAAAATTCTTCAACTAGCAGATGTGGTACGTCCAAAATTGGTACAAGATGGCATGTTTTTGGTGGGAATTGATATTGTCGGGGATAAACTCATGGAAATTAATGTGTTTAGTCCTGGCGGTTTAAATGTTATGGGAGATATGTACGATCAAGATTTTTCTACCATAGTTATCGAAGCCATTGAGAAAAAAGTGTATTACAAAAAGTTTTATTCAGACTATTTATTTAATAGTAGGTTGGCGACATTATAATTTTTTAGAATAAATTAAAACCTTAGACACTTAATCCAAAAACTTAGCCTTTAACTCTGGAGTGGGAATCATGCATTGCTCTTTTTTACCATACCACTTATAGCGATTCTCAGCAACAAAGTCATAGACCCAATTTCTAATGAATCTGGGAATTATAAAAAAGACTGCAGAAAGATTTAAAGGGAATTTCAGTTTTTTAGCGACATGCAGTGCTGCAGAAGACTTTGTTTTAATTCCAAAATCAGGGTTATATAAAATTATTGAGTCTGTTTCTTGAGAATCAATATTATACTTTGAAATAATTTGTTGCCCAATATCGCCTTGTAGTGGTGCGAATAAAAAGTGATCTTTCGGATCGTTCTTTATTACCTTTAATACTGAGCTATTGCAGAGATTGCAAACACCGTCAAAAAGAATTAATTGCTTGTCTTTGGGAATTTCTATCATAATTTGTCATTCCTGCGAAGGCAGGAATCTATTTTAATATGTGATCCTAACTTATGGATTCCTGCATACGCAGGAATGACATAATCCTACAAAGATACGACTACCACTTATAAGGTATTTAAAAGTTCCGTTAAAACAATAATGTTCTATTTTTTAGCCTCTACCAATTCCAATAAATCCATACTGATGTTTGTCGTAAATAAGCCATAGTTTACCGTGGCTTTATTTTTTTCAATGGTATCAATACTACCAACAGCTCGTCCGTCGTGCATACGTACGCGGTCACCAACTTTTAATATTGGTTTAGGTGGTGAAGGTTTCTCTTTTTTCTTTTTCCTTTCCTCCTTTTTCTTCTGTCTTATGACTTCAACCTTCTTTTCGGCTTCCTGTTTTACTTGTTTTTCCTTAGCCTTTTCTGCACGCTTTTGTTTAGCAGATACTTTTTTACGTTTGGAATTTTCAATCTGAACCAATTTAAAAAGCTCTCCCATTAATTCACGCTTCCGTTTATTATCCATAAACTTTTCTGCTAGGTCATTGACTTTCTGACCTAAGTAAATGAGGCGTTGGTTACTATCGTACAATTCTTGATAGCTTTCTAATTTCTTTTGGATTCTATCATTAGTTACCTCTAATTTCTCAGCTTCAGAAAGTTTCTTTTTTTCATTGGCTTTTAACGATTGTTCAGTTTTTTCTAATCGACTTCTTTGTTTCTGAAGTTTTGCTATAGTAGCATCAAACCTCACTTTACCGCGTTCTATTTTCTTTTTGGCCTTATTGATTAGGCTGTAAGGAATTCCATTTTTTTGAGCAACTTCAAAAGTAAATGAACTACCAGCTTGTCCTGTTACCAATTTGTACATAGGCTCTAAACTTTTCTCATTGAATAGCATATTGGCATTCTGCATGTGAGGTAATTCATTGGCCAACAGCTTTAAGTTTGAGTAGTGGGTGGTTATGATTCCGAATGCTTTTCTATCATAAAACACCTCCAGAAATGCTTCAGCTAAAGCGCCACCGAGCTCTGGGTCACTTCCCGTCCCGAACTCATCAATTAAGAAAAGGGTTTTAGCATTGCATTTTTTTAGAAAATAATTCATCTGCTTCAGACGATAACTATACGTACTTAGATGATTTTCTATAGACTGGTTATCACCAATATCACTTAGAATCCGTTCAAACAGGCAAACAGTACTTCGCTCGTGCACAGGAATTAGAAAGCCACTCTGAATCATTACTTGTAATAAGCCAACTGTCTTTAGTGTAATACTTTTTCCACCAGCATTGGGACCTGATATTACAATAATTCTACTGTTTTTATTTAGTCCGATGGTCTGTGGATAGGTGGTTTCTTTCTTTTCTTTATTAGTTAAATAGAGTAGTGGGTGATAGGCATCTTTTAGAAACAGCTCTTTGTCGTTTGAGATTTCTGGCAAAACAGCATCCATGCTTTGTGCATATTTAGCTTTTGCTGAAATAACATCAATCTTAGTTAAAAACTCTTGATAAGAATTTAATAATGGTAAATAATCACGAATGAGATCAGTCACCGATTTTAAAATCTTAATGACTTCTTCTTTTTCTTCGTATTCTAAATTATTAAGTTCTCTAGAGTACTGAAGCGTAGTTTCTGGTTCTATATAAACAATACTACCTGTTTTACTTCCTCCCATTATGGCTCCCTTTACCTTACGGCGATACATGGCTTTTACGGCGAGAACACGCTTATTATCTACAACGGACTCTCTTATATCATCTAAATAATCGAGATTGTGATACGTGTTTAAGGAAGAACTAAAGCTGCTGTTTATTTTTCCTTTGAGTTTATTAATGCCTTGTCGTAATTCTGACAAAAGCGGTGAGGCATCATCTTTTACATCACCAAAGCGATCTACGATTCTATCTACTTCATCAACGATCTCTGTGGTTACTTCAATATGTTGGCCTAATAGGTTTAAGTTTGGATAGTACTCGTTGAACTTTTTTAGAAATTTTAAAATAGAATTCGAGGTTAAGGATATACTTACTAATTTTTGGAGGCTTTTTACTTCGAGATATGTGTTCTCAATACCCAAAAGCTTTAATTCCTTGGTAATAGCTTCAAATCCATGATTAGGAATACGGTTGTCGTTTGCAAAAGACGCTACATACTCATTGGTGTAATGTAGTTCTCTTTTTAAAGTTGATTCATCTTTGTAGGGTATAATGGATAACACCTCCGATTTACCCAGAGCAGTAATACATAATTCAGCAACCTGTAAGAGTACTGTTGGAAACTCTAAATCCTTTAACGTTTTTGGATGAATGTTAATCATTAGATGTAAAAATGAGTTGCAAATTTAATTGAATTATAAGGATATGCCTAATGCAAGTTTACCACCCATTCCTATTATATTTGTTATATGAATGTGAGCATAGACAACAGTTGGAAACCATTACTCAAGCCTGAATTTGAGAAGCCCTATTTTTCTGATTTGGTCAATTTTGTAAAACAGGAATATAAAAAGCATACATGTTACCCAAATGGTCAAGATATTTTCAATGCATTTAATCATTGCAGGTTTGAAGATTTAAAAGTAGTCATTATCGGTCAAGATCCTTATCACGGCCCAAACCAAGCCAATGGATTGTGTTTTTCTGTACATGATGGTATTCCGCATCCACCATCATTAACCAATATATTTAAGGAGCTAGAATCGGATTTGAAATTACCTTATCCTACAAGTGGTAATTTAGAATCTTGGGCAGATCAAGGTGTATTGTTATTAAATGCGACATTAACCGTGAGAGCTCATACTGCGGGAAGTCATCAAAATAAAGGGTGGGAAATATTTACAGATACTGTCATCAAAACCATAAGTGACCATAAAGAAAACGTTGTTTTCCTTTTATGGGGTGGTTTTGCAAAAAAGAAGACGAAACTAATAGACCCTAAGAAACATCATATATTAACATCTGGGCATCCATCACCACTTAGCGCAAATCGAGGCTATTGGTTTGGAAATAAACACTTCAGTAAGACTAATGAGGTGCTACAGCAAGACGGGGCTGAGAAGATTGACTGGTCGTTAATTTAGGATTCGGCTGGACTACTTAGGTTTTCTAAGTTGCACCCTTAATAGATAAAATGTATTGTCGATTATAGTTGCTTGACTATCTGTTGGTAGGGCCATTTTTCAGGAATAATATTTAGATCAAATAATTCATTCTGAACATTACTAATTGTACGCTCCGGGATCAAGGTCTGAGACCATTCAGTAATAGATAGCCACTCTTGCACGTCTTCAAGCTGTTGATGATAACGCTTGGCAATAATTTGGTCAACCTCTTGCACATCTTTAAATTCTTCAGTGTACTTGTTTATGATTTTTAGAATGGCACTTAAGTCCTCTGGGTTCTCTTTTATAAAACGGTCTGTTGCTGCAATCACAAAACATGGCCACGGAGAAGGGCAATTTCCTATTCGTCTAAAAACATTAGTATCAACAAGTGGTTTTGTCGTAAACTTTTCCCACATAAAATAATCGGCATCTCCGTTTGTTAAGCCATTGACTGCTCCTTCTAAGTTTTTTATGACCTCAAATTTTAAGTCCTTTTCAAGATTCCATTCTTGGTTTTTGGCGTTGACATAGGCCATGAGGTGAGATCCAGAACCATAACGACTAATAGCCGCTCTTTTTCCTTTGATATCTTCTAGTGTTTCAAAACCTGAACCATCAGCTACGTGAATGCCCCATATCAAAGGGGTTTTTACATAGGTTTGGACAATTTTTGAAGGATTATCTGCAATGATGTCTTTTATGATGCCCTCAGTTAATATTACGGCAAGGTCTATGTCATCATTTCTCAACGCCTTGCACATCTCGCCAGTACCGCCATGGTAGTCCTCCCATCGAAGATTAATGCCTTCGCTTTTAAAGTCTCCATTTTTTAGTGCAAAATACCACGGTAGGTTAAAATGTTCTGGCACGCCACCAATTTTTACTTTTTTCATTTGACTAATCTATAAGTAACCTACTATTCTACCAATTTATTTAAAGTATAAACAATCAATTTTTCTATCAATTTAGATGGGTTTTCACTAAACTCACCTGTGGCTCTGTTTGCTAAAATTGCATTCATGGAAATCGCGTTATGCCCTAGTAGTTTTGATAAACCATAAATACCAGCAGTTTCCATTTCCAGATTTGTGATCTGCAGATTATTGTATTTAAACTGTGCCAACTTCTCATTTAGCTTATTATCCTTTAATTTTAATCGTAATACACGCCCTTGGGGGCCATAAAACCCAACGTTAGTTCCTGTAAAGCCTTTAAAGGTATGTTTTGATGATAACTTATTAAAAAGTTCCTTTGAACAAGAGACGACATAAGGATGGGATTTAAATTCATCCCAACTTGTAGCTTCTTTTAACGCTTTTGTAACGTCCTTTTCTTGGACTGAATCACTTTGGTAATAGTGTAGTAAGCTATCAAACCCAACAGCATATTCACTTATTAAAAATGAGTTAATTGGAATGTGTTTTTGTATAGAACCAGAAGTGCCAATCCTAATAACATCAAGAGTTGTTAAAGTATCTTTAACCGTTCTTTTTTTTAAGTCTATATTAACTAGGGCATCTAATTCATTTAATACAATGTCGATATTGTCGGTACCAATGCCCGTAGAGATTACAGTTATCCGTTTGCCTTTGTAAGTACCTGTTTGGGTATGAAATTCCCGCTTTTTTATTTTAAATTCAACGCTGTCAAAATACGTTGTAACAGAATCTACCCGATCTGGATCTCCTACAGTAATTATTGTGTTTGAGATATGCTCTGGTCTAAGATTAAGATGATAAACACTCCCATCAGGGTTTAATATGAGCTCTGAAGCAGCTATTGACATTACAGGACTTTTATAAGTTTGTTTTCTTCGTTATCGAAATAATAACGCAGTCGGTTAACAGCACCATAGGTTATGTTATTGCTTAATTTCATTTCGGAATTCACTTCTCCGCTCAATACATTTTCGCCCTTATCAGTTAGAGTAAAACCATTTTTAGATTCACTAAAAAGATGCTCCATGTGACTTAAAAGTCTTTCAAATTGTATATCACCATAACCGTAATACCCTTGGTGATTAAGGCAAAGCCCAAGTAATTGATTTCTTGTCGTTACCTTGTTTTCTTTAATTAATTTTAAAATTGTTTCTTCCAGCACAGATAATCCATTTTTAGAATTTGGAAAACGCTTTAGATGGGCTTTTAAACAGTTGCTTAAGTATTTAAAAGAAGACCCTTGGGTAATGTACATTTTAAAGATGTTATGGTCAGTGCCATTATAGGTTCTCCACAGGGCTATCATTAACTCCATATCTTCTTTGACTAATCGTGTTCGAGCTTCATAATGATCTTTTAGCTCTTTGGAGTTAAGCTCACTTAGCCCAGTAAGTTCTTTTCTGCCTTCAACACGACCACTGCACACTAAGGATAAAGGGGTTTTAATTTCTTTTTGATGTAAAAGGTTAATGACACCAATGAGGTTGATATGGCAAAACAAATCGTACTCAAACCATAAAACGATTTCATCAAACTTGTTTGCGTCATCTAATAATGCTAATTCTGTTTCTAGTTCTTTTTGATTGACCTCAATGTCATAAAATTCTTTTAAAAATTCCGTACGGATGTTGAAGAACTCAGCAGAATCAATTTTTGGTATTGTCGGTCCTTCACACAGCATTTCTTGCCAGGTGAGGATTTCGTCAGTATACCCAAACCTTACCATGTTGTTGGTAAGGCTATATCCATTAGTGATATGTAAAATTTGTTTTGACATGTATCTAACCGCCAACCCGTTTAACATTAAAACCTAACGATTTTAGTGTCGTCATAATCTTATCTCTATAATCTCCCTGTATGATTATGACGTCATTCTTAAAGCTGCCACCAACACTAAGGTCTTTTTTTAGCATTTTGGTCAATTCTTTAAAATCTTCATTGGCACCAGTATACCCTTCTAGAATCGTAATTGGTTTTCCTTTTCTTTTTTCATACTTACAGATGATAGGATCGTCTTGTAACCAAAGGCCGTGGTCTATATCTTCTTTTTCGTCAGTTTCTTCGGGTTCATGGTCCGGAAAAAGATTTTTGAGCTGGTCTTGTAAATCCATTGGTTCAGTTTTCAGTCTCAGTTTTCAGTCCCAGTTATTAATTTGTGATAGCCAAATGTCTACTGTGACTGCATACTGGATTCTATTTTTTAATTAGTCCTAATTCTACCAATCGTTGGTTTAGGAATTCGCCAGCTGTGATGTCACTGTACAATTTAGGATGCTCATCATCGATACAATTATCTAGAACGTCCAATTTCATTTCGCTGATAGGGTGCATAAAAAATGGAATGGAATAACGAGATGTACCCCATAATTCGCGAGGTGGATTTACAACACGATGGATTGTAGATTTTAATTTGTTATTGGTGTGGCGCGATAACATGTCACCAACATTGATCATAAGTTCGTCCGGTTCGGCAATAGCATCAATCCATTCGCCCTTATGGTTTTGAACTTGCAAGCCTCTTCCTTGTGCTCCCATTAAGAGGGTGATTAGGTTAATATCTCCATGGGCAGCAGCTCTTACAGCATTTTTTGGCTCTTCAGTGATTGGTGGATAATGGATTGGTCTTAAAATGGAATTACCATTATGGATATATTCATCAAAATACGTTTCTTCCAAACCTAAATATAAAGCAAGTGCTCGGAGTACATATTTAGCCGTTTTTTCTAGCATACCGTAGGCTTCTTTTCCAACCTCATTAAAATGTGGTAACTCCTTTACTTCAACATTTTCAGGATATTCTTTACGAAGTTCATCATTATCTTCAACATACTGTCCAAAATGCCAAAACTCTTTTAAATCACCTTCTTTTTTACCTTTAGCACTTTCTTTTCCGAAAGAAACATAGCCGCGTTGACCACCAATCCCCGGGATTTCATAACTTTCTTTTACCTCTAAAGGAAGCTCAAAGAAATTTTTAACTTCTTGATAAAGATTATCTACTAGCTCATCATCTAGAAAATGACCTTTCAGTGCAACAAAGCCTATATCTTCATAAGCTTTTCCAATATCCTTGATAAATTGCTCTTTTTTAGTGTCGTCGTTAGAAATAAAATCTTTTAAATCTACACTTGGTATTCTTTCCATCAGTCTATTTTACTGTATTAAACATCACGTAAAGATACTAATTTCGCTTTATAAATCTAACGCTATTACATCGAGAGCATTAAATATTTTAATAATATTTGTGTCTATTTTAAGTACATTTGGTTGCGAGTATAACATAATTTATGGCAACAGAACAAACACAAGGTATTACATATAAAAAAAATCATGGCTTAGATGCTGAGACTCTTTTAAAGCTCTACTATAATATGTCGAAACCGCGACTTATAGAAGAGAAAATGCTGATTTTATTACGTCAAGGGAAAATTTCAAAATGGTTTTCAGGAATAGGCCAAGAAGCAATTTCTGTTGGGGTAACAATGGCCTTACATTCGGATGAATATATTCTGCCTATGCACCGCAATCTTGGGGTTTTTACCACAAGGGAAGTGCCACTACATAGGTTGTTTTGTCAATGGCAAGGCAAAGCTAGTGGTTTTACAAATGGAAGAGACCGCTCTTTTCATTTTGGAACGCAAGATTATAAACTCGTGGGAATGATTTCTCATTTAGGACCACAACTTGGTGTGGCGGACGGTATTGCTTTAGCTAATCTTTTAAAAAATGATGAAAAGGTTACAGCCGTGTTTACTGGAGAAGGAGGGACAAGTGAAGGTGATTTTCATGAAGCTTTAAATGTTGCTTCTGTTTGGCAATTACCGGTATTGTTTTGTATTGAAAACAATGGCTATGGTCTTTCGACACCAACGAAAGAGCAATACAATTGCAAGGATTTGGCGGATAAAGGTATAGGCTACGGAATGGAACCTCACATCATTGACGGAAATAATATTATAGAGGTCTATTCTACTTTAAAGGCATTAGCCGAGAGCGTCAGAAAGACCCCAAGACCTATTTTATTAGAATTTAAAACATTTAGACGTAGAGGACACGAAGAAGCCAGTGGCACAAAATACGTTCCCGATGACCTTATGGAGGAGTGGGAGGCAAAAGATCCAATTGATAACTACAGAAATTTTCTTCTATCTGAAGGAATTTTAACCTCTGAAGCCGATACAAAAATGAGAGAGGACATCATGTCCGAAATAAACGAAGGATTAGACTCTGCTTATGCAGAACCAGACATTATCCCTGATTTAAGTAAAGAACTAAATGACGTTTATAAACCATTTCAATATCAAGACATTGAATCTAATTCAGAATCTAATGAAATACGTTTAATTGATGCCATTTCAGATGGCTTAAGGCAATCGATGGAACGGCATAATGATTTGGTTATCATGGGTCAGGATATTGCTGAATATGGAGGTGTATTTAAAATCACTGATGGGTTTGTTGAGCAGTTTGGTAACGAGCGTGTAAGAAATACACCTATTTGTGAATCTTCAATTGTCGAAGTCGGAATGGGGTTGTCCATTGCAGGAATGAAAGCAGTTGTAGAAATGCAGTTTGCTGACTTTGTGTCTTCAGGATTTAACCCAATCGTCAATTATTTAGCGAAGTCCTATTACAGATGGGCACAAATTGCAGATGTTGTTATTAGAATGCCTTGTGGTGCTGGTGTTGCTGCAGGTCCGTTTCACTCCCAAACAAATGAGGCTTGGTTTACAAAAACACCAGGGTTAAAAGTAGTATATCCGGCTTTTCCTTATGATGCTAAAGGGTTATTAGCAACAGCTATCAATGACCCAAATCCGGTATTGTTTTTTGAACATAAAGCTTTGTACAGAAGTATACGACAAGAGGTTCCAACGGATTATTTTACGCTTCCTTTTGGTAAAGCTTCACTATTAAGGCAAGGGGAAGATATTTCAATCATTACTTATGGTGCAGGAGTTCATTGGGCTTTAGAGACATTAGAAAATAACCCTACCGTAAAAGCAGATCTCATTGATTTAAGAACGTTACAGCCTTTAGACATGGAGACTATTGGTGAGTCCGTTAAAAAGACAGGCAAAGTCATTATTTTACAAGAAGATTCTCTTTTTGGGGGTATTGCCAGTGATATTTCTGCCACAATCATGGAAGACTATTTTGAAGATTTAGATGCTCCAGTAAAACGAGTCGCTAGCCTCGAAACACCAATTCCGTTTTTAGATAAATTGGAAGATCAATACTTGCCGAAACAACGATTTGAAGAAGAATTAATTCAGCTACTTAATTATTAAAATTCACATAAACCTCTATTTAATAGAGCTTTACAGTGAAATTATGTCAGTTATTCTGAAATTTTTTCAGTCAAATGACTTTGGTATTTAATTTGCTCATTATACATAAAACAAATGTTTAATTTAAAATTTAATATTATGAGTAATTTAATTGCAACAAAAAATGGCACTGAAAGAAACTCTAGATTAGGTTTTAGTGCACTTCCGAGTATATCATCTTGGATGGACGATATTATCAATACTAATTTTGGTAATGAATTTGTTTCTAATTTTAATACAGGTATTACATTGCCGGCAGTAAATGTTTTGGATAATGATGAAGAATATAAGGTTGAAATGGCTGTTCCTGGATTAAAGAAATCTGATTTTGATATCAGTTTAGATAATCAATTATTATCTATTTCAGCTGAAACTAAAATAGAGGATTCAGAAGAGAACAATAACTTTACTAGACGAGAATTTGGCTATTCTTCGTTTAAAAGGACGTTTTCGTTACCAGAAACGGTAGAAACAGATAAAATAAATGCCAAATACGAAGATGGAATTCTAAAAGTGACTTTGCCTAAACGTGAAGAAGCTAAAAAGAAACCTCTAAGACAAATAGAAGTTTCCTAAATTAGACTTGAATACATAATTAAAGGCTCGCATTTGCGAGCCTTTTTTATATCAAAGTGTTTTCGAAATCGCTTGGACTTCATCCAGTACTCGAAGTAAATTACCAGACCATAATTTTTCTATCTCTTCCTCAGTATAACCACGTTTTACCAATTCATGAGTGACATTAAAAGTCTCAGAGGCATCGCTCCAGCCTTCAATCGCGCCACCACCATCAAAATCACTACTGATGCCCACATGATCAATACCCATTTTTTCGACGAGATAGTCTATATGGTTTACGAAATCCTCAACATTGACAGGCTTAGGGTAATCTTCCATAGCCGCAATTTTTGTTTCGGCTAAATCATTGATGGTTCTTAAGTAACCAGACTCTATTATAGAATCTCTTAGAGTTTGTTCTAGCCCTCTTAATTCTCTCCGACCATAGTATGTAACACCCATAGAATCTGCAATCGACTTCTTAATTTCTAATTCTTTATTATTTCTAACTTCGTACTTTTCAGTATTTAAATACGATTTAAAAGCGACGGTCTGCACTACGCCACCATTGTCTTTTATCCATCCTAGTTGCTCATCATCTAGATTTCTACTATGATCACATAATGCTCTTGCAGATGAATGCGAAGCTATAACAGGTGCTTTTGATAATTCTATCATTTGTCTAATGGCTTCTTTGGACGGGTGTGAAACGTCAATCATCATTCCGACCTTGTTCATTTCCTTTACGACCAACTTTCCAAAATCACTTAGACCGTTATGTAACCAAACATCATCTGCTTCACCAGTATTGCTATCACTCAATTGACTGTGCCCATTGTGAGCCAATGACATATAACGTCCGCCACGATCATAGAATTTCTTCACGTTACTTAAATCCAAACCAACGGGATATCCATTTTCTATACCGATCATAGCTACTTTTTTACCAGCATCAACGATACGCCTTACATCATCAGAATTAAGGGCTAATTCAATTTGGTCTGGGGCTATTTCTTTAGTTAATCGGTGAATGGCATCAAATTTTGAAATGGCATTCTCATACGCTTTTTCAAAACCAGCTTTATTTAAAGAATCTTGTCCTGTATAGACTATGAACCAAGCAACGTCAAGACCACCTTCATTCATTTTAGGGAGATTTACCTGATTGTCTAAGCGCTGTGTGTAATTGATAGAGTCCGTAAAATTTTTGACGTTAATATCGCAGTGCGTGTCTAAAGTGATGACGCTCTCATGTATAGCTTTAGCTCTTTTTAAAATGCCTTCAGGGCTGTTGTCAACTTCCTTTTTACAACTCATGGCACTTATTAAAATAATTAGAAATAGGGTAGTGGTTTTAAATTTCATTGGTTTAAGATTTCCAATAAAAGTAAATAGAATACTCACTCAAAACAAAAAAACCAACACATTTACGTATTGGCTTTTTCAGACTAACTCAAATAAAGAGGTTTCTCTCATGCTTTAAAAGTTTCTAGGTCATCATCTAAGCTGTTAGATGTATTGACGATTTTGTTTAGAATTTTCATTGTGATTTGATTTTGTTGATTGATGAATAATCCGTTGTGCTTAACGGTAACGTCTCTTACTGTTCCAATTAAAAGATCTGGTTTCAGTACTTGTACTCGACAGTTGATTGTTGTTTAATGTTCTCATGATTGTTCGTTTTTAAATTGATTTGATTTAATTGATGTTATACTATATAGACGACTATTAAAAAACAATGTTACATGATTTGCTTGTTTTTAACTTTCGTTAACGTTATGTAACATTAGGGTAACGCTATAATTTTTGTTGTATATTTTCAAAATGAAAAGGTTAACTGTCGTCTTCTTATTTTCTCTGCTATATTCTTGCAACCAGCCTAAGATCGATAACTCTTTTACTTGGGAATGTATGAAGGTGAGAGCATCGGCTTATAATTCATTAGCAAACCAAACGAGCTCAAACCCGTTTATCACTGCGTTTGGGGATAGCATAAAACCAGGAGATAACTATATAGCCGTGAGCCGAAATCTATTGTGGGGGCCATTAAAAGAGAATACCATCGTGAGTATTGAGGGTTTAGATAGTCTTTATATCGTAAAAGATAAAATGAACCGTCGCTACTGGAATACCATTGATGTGTATATGGGACTGGATGTAAAAGCGGCCCGCAAATGGGGCCGCCGTAATGTGACTATTTGTTACCAAGTTAAAGTACTTAAGGACTCCATTGTTAATCAGCCCTAATGGTTT
This sequence comes from Winogradskyella sp. A3E31, assembly GCF_046720935.1. Classification (NCBI taxonomy): domain Bacteria; kingdom Pseudomonadati; phylum Bacteroidota; class Flavobacteriia; order Flavobacteriales; family Flavobacteriaceae; genus Winogradskyella; species Winogradskyella sp. A3E31. The sequence goes on along the minus strand of NZ_JBHNWH010000005.1, from coordinate 196,562 downwards.
TAGCTTCAGAAAGTATAAAAGGATAAGCGTCTTTTACAGCTTTTAATTCTTCTTGGGATAAAGCTTCAGGTGATTTGTTATAGATGTTTTTTGCATAAGCTTCACGCAACTCATAGTATGCTTTAGTGAGCTCATCCTGTACTTCTATAAACAATTGGTATTTAGTAAAAGCCCCGTGTTGTAAAGAGATGACAGCGTTTTGCGGTGACGTTGAAGAATTATCTAACTGATTGCCATTGCAATACTCACAAGTACCATTACCGTTATTATCAATAAAATTCTTAGCTAAACCCTTTACTTCAGAAAGTGTTACAATGTCATCCTCAATCATAATCTCTTGGTTGTCATTAATCAAAATGCGAAGTACATTTCGTTCTTTTAAAGGTTCCGAGCAAATTTGTCCAGGAGGACAGTCCTTGGGTAATTTTCTTAAAATGCCTTTGTCTGCCGAAATAGTCGTAGTGACCAAGAAAAAGATTAGTAACAAAAAGGCAATGTCGGCCATAGACCCTGCATTTACTGATGGGGCGTTGCGTCTAAATCTCATAATGTTGATGTATTGGTGAGTTAAAGAAGTCACAAAAACAGTACCAGTTTTCAAATGTTGTTAACAAGAGCTTTGATAACTGTTATTATGTGTTATTTTTGCAAAATTAACTTGTCGCAAGTCCAAGATATGTCTACAACTACTACTATAGAAACAGAAAAGTCTAACAAAAAACGTCTTTATGACTACCAGGTTGCTGACCTCAATCGCATTTTTGAGGTTATGGATAGTTGCTCAGATGATTTTAATTTGCTCTACCAATTGCCTACTGGTGGTGGTAAAACGGTTGTCTTTTCTGAAATTGTAAGACGTTACATTAAGGAAAAAAATAAGAAAGTTGTTATTTTAACCCATCGTATTGAGCTGTGCAAGCAAACCTCAAATGTATTATCTGGTTTTGATGTTAAGAACAAGATTATCAACAGCAAAGTAAAGACCTTGCCCGATCAAGATGATTATCAATGCTTCGTCGCTATGGTCGAAACCCTGAACAATCGTCTAACTGAGAATGATTTTGAATTGCGTAATGTTGGTTTGGTCATTATCGATGAGGCGCATTATAATTCGTTCCGAAAATTATTCAAGTTTTTTGATAATTGTTTTATTCTTGGTGTAACGGCAACGCCTTTGAGTAGTAATATTAAACTACCGATGAAGGATAATTATGACCAGTTGATTGTTGGTGATGACATTTCTACATTGATAAAAAATGGGTTTTTAGCAGAAGCCGAAACGTATTCGTACGATGTAGGCTTAACGTCTTTAAAAGTTGGGATCAATGGTGATTACACGGTAAAATCTTCAGAGGTATTGTACACCAATAACATTATGCAGACCAAGTTGATTGGCGCTTATGAAGAAGTTGCAAAAGGGAAGAAGACGCTTATCTTTAATAACGGAATTCACACCTCTCGCGAAGTGTATTATACCTTTAAAAAAGCGGGATATGATGTTCGGCATCTCGATAATACAGCAAACAAACAAGAACGTAAGGAAACTTTAAAATGGTTTAAAAAGACCCCAGGAGCGATTTTGACTTCTGTGAGTATTTTGACCACTGGTTTTGATGAACCATCTGTAGAAACTATCATCTTAAATAGAGCAACACGATCTTTAACCTTGTATTTTCAGATGATAGGTCGTGGCTCTCGGATATACAAGGACAGAAAATCTTTTCAAGTTGTGGATCTAGGTAATAACATTGCTAGATTTGGGCCTTGGGATCAGCCAGTAGATTGGCAGCATATCTTTAAATATCCAGACTACTATTTAGAAAACATATTGGATGATGAATCCCTTGAGCGTGATTTTACTTATGAAATGCCAGAATCCTTGCGCTTAAAATTTAAAGGTTCTAAATCTTTGGATTTTGATGTTAAATCTGAATATAAGGACGTATTAAAATCTGGCAAAAAGTCGTTTACAGTTATAGAACGTTCTATAGAACAGCATTCTAAAATTTGTATTGAAAACTGTGAGGATGTTTTTGAAGCTCGTGAGCGCATTAAGGATCTTCAAGATGAAATTGCGTATCGAATAAAGCAATATTGTTATTGCATTATGAATAGTACACAAAACTACAAAGATTGGTTGTTTGAAGAATATAACAGACGTCTTCGACTATCCTTTAACGGAAAGTTTTAACTTTTTTTTGAAAGGTTTTCAATTTTTATCCGTTTAATTTGAAATAGGAATGATTTTTGATTCATATAGAATGAATTTAAATCACTTTTTTAAATTATTATGAAATACCGTTTTATCATAACCTTATTCACTTTTGCCTTCGGCATGATGCTGAATGCGCAAGGTCCTGATAAAGAGAAAAAATCGATTCGTATTCCTGCTGTAAAGTCTGAAAAGGAAAAGGATTCTACTCCCAAAAAAATAAAAGTCGCTCCAAAAGATAAACCCTCTAATGAAAAGGATTCTTTAAAGTCTGGCGGAGATGAAAAAGAACTTAAAAAATTTGTGATTAGAGAGTCTGAGAAGCCATTTTCAATGATTGAAGATGATGGGTTGAGAAGTGCCGGTGAAATCTTTGAAGAGCGCTGGAACAAGAATGCAGAGAAAATCGGTATTAGACGCACCATGTCTGACCAATTTTTGGGAGAACACCGCATAGATAGCAAGTTTGTAAATATTGTGTGTCGAGATCATCAATATCCAGATGGAGATCGCGTACGTATTTTGGTTAATGAAGAAATAGTTCACCTCAATGTTTTATTAACAACCCAATACCGCAGGTTAAAAATAGATTTAGCGGACGGCATTAATAAGATCGATATTCTTGCGTTAAACCAAGGTGATTCTGGACCAAATACTGCTGAATTTGTGGTGTACGACGATAAAGGTCAAGTCGTATCGTCAAAAGAATGGAATCTGTTGACAGGTGTAAAGGCGACTATTGTTTTTATTAACGAAAAAGTGACTATTGTTCCTAAGACTGCTCAGAATTAATTGCTTTAAAGTTCCCTGGTTGCAAATCATCAATTTTATAATCCCCAACTCTAACTCTTACCAATCGTAGTGTCGGAAAACCAACTTTAGCTGTCATTTTACGAACTTGTCTAAACTTGCCTTCAGTAAGAGTTATACTAATCCAAGATGTGTCTCCGTGTTTATCATCCCTTACAAAACGTTGGATAATATGGGATGTGTTTTTAAGCATAGAAACTTCACAAGGCTTAGTCGGGTATGGTTTTCCGTTTACAGAGATGTCAATACCATTTGACAATTTTTCTATGGCTTCATTAGAGATAATACCGTCCACCATGACATGATATTCTTTTTCAATTTCAGAACTTGTAATGTGTTGGCTAAATTTTCCGTCTGTGGTTAGTAACAAAAGGCCTTCAGATTTTTCATCTAATCGACCTACGGCCATAAGACCTTCAGGGATTCCTTCAATATCACTCAATAATTTTTTATTCCGACGTTTATTTTGGTGATTGACGAATTGACTTAAATAGCCGTAAGGTTTATAGAGTTTATAATATGTATATTTCAAATTATGAGTTATTATCAAATTATGACCACCAAGTCACAAAACACTTTTGAAGGGAGCCATTTTTATCTTTTAGCCATAGCATCGGGGATCTTTTTGATTCTAATAAAGCGTCCAATTCAGCTTTAAGATTAGTATAAGTGTCCCATTGCACAGACAAATGAGGTTCTATCAACCAATCTAATTTTTCTGGGATGTAAAGCTCATAGCCTTCTAATAGAATACGGTTATTTTGGTTGAGATAAAAGCCATAAATACAGTCCTTATTTAATGGACTTATATCTATAGCGTCTATTTTAAGAGGCACAAAAAGTTGCGCTTTAAAACAAATCTTTTGAATGATGTCGTCTGAAGATAAACCCAGTTGATGTAAGGCAGATTTACATTCAGGATGGTAGAGTAGTGGTAACTGTTTTTCTTTGAGCTTTTTAATCTTTAAACTCAGATGATCCTTTCGATTGGGACCAATCCAGCAATCTAAAGTTTGTTTTCTGATATAGTTGGGGTCAAACAAATAGAACTTATAGGCTATTTCTAAATGGATGGGCTGATGATTCTGTAAAAATAGCATGTCTAATTCTCCAATGGTTTCCCTGTCTTTTTTAATCTGAATATTCTCAGCAAGAATATTTATGTCTTTTGAGTGTTCCAACTGGACATTAAGAAACTGTTCTACGCGCTTACCCAAGCGCCGATTGTAATTAATAGTATCAGCTATTGTTATAGCAATGGTGTCTTCAAACTTAAAATGCTGTAATCCATAAAGATCATCTTTCCATAAATATGGTGTATTTAAAAAGCCTGAATATTGTCTTTGAATTCTATTGCTCATTGGGATGTCAAAATACAAAGAAGCGTTCAATTATTCTTTAAGCCATACTATTAGTTTTACCTTTGCAAAAATTATAGATGTATGTCCACGTTTAAAGATCTCGGTGTAGAAAAACCTTATGTAAAGCGTTTGTTAGAGCTTGGTATCGAAACACCTACACAAATTCAAGAAGCTGTTATTCCTTTGCTCTTGCAAAATAAAATGGATTTGGTGGGTTTGGCTCAAACAGGTACTGGTAAAACGGCTGCTTTCGGATTACCATTATTACATCATATAGACCCTAAGTTAGATCATGTGCAAGGATTAATTATTGCACCTACACGAGAATTGGTACAGCAAATACAGAAACAGCTATTTAAGTTTACCAAGCATGTAAAAGATAAAATTTTTGTTGAAGGTGTTTATGGAGGTGAAAAAATGGATATTCAAATGAGAAATTTGAATAGAACAACCCATATCGTCGTTGCGACACCAGGTCGTTTACTGGATTTAATTGAAAGGGCTGCTGTGGATATTAGTAAAGTCAATACGCTAGTGCTAGATGAAGCGGATGAAATGTTAAGTATGGGTTTTAAGGAAGACTTGACTAACATTTTAAAGTTTAATACTGGGAATCGACATACGTGGCTATTTTCAGCAACGATGCCAGATGAGATTAAGCAAATTATTAATAATTATATGGCCAAAGATGCAGTGCGAATTGAAGTGAATAAAAATGCATTGGTCAATGAAAATATTTCTCACCACTATATTCCAACAACCATCAAGGAAAAGTTGAGTACTATCATGCGGCTCTTGGATAAACGTCCTGAAGATAGGGGAGTGATTTTTTGTAGAACAAAAGCAGGAACAAATGCTTTAGCCAAAGAGTTAAAGCACGAAGGTTTTGCCGTTGATGCCTTAGAAGGCGATATGCAACAGAAAGAACGCGACAAAGTGATGCGCGCTTTTAAAAACCAATCCCTTCAGGTTTTAGTATCTACTGATGTTTCTGCTCGTGGTATTGATGTTAATAATTTAGCGTTTGTCATTCACCATCAATTGCCAGATCATTTAGACTATTACACGCACAGAAGTGGTAGAACGGCACGAGCTGGTAAAACAGGGCAGTCGATTGCGCTCATTATTCCTGGAGAAATGCAAAAAATAATAGATATCCAAAAAGAATTGGGAATTACATTTAAGGAAATGCGATTGTAACATAAAATTATCCCAAGCTGTTCACTGAGGTATCACACTGAGCTTGTCGAAGTGCTCTCGAAGTGATCGAATGACCATCCAATTTAATATTCTAAACATACTTATGTGGCTTAGAGAACATATTTACGTACCCAAGTGAGCCGTCTCAGCTATTAAAAATGTAGGTTTTCTAAAAAGTGCCTATATTGAACTTTGAATTATTGAACCAAAGCGATAGGAATGTAAAAAATTACGAAAAACCGTCGCTATCCCTCCAAATAGGTATTTTATGGAACATACGATAACGGATATAAACAAGTTGTGCTTCATTATTCCTACGCTGAAGCTTCGGAATAGAAACTATGACCAACCAATAACCAATGATAAAATTCTTTAGAAAAATTAGACAAGATTTACTTTCAAAAGGTAAAACAGGAAAGTATCTAAAATATGCCATTGGAGAAATTATTCTTGTGGTAATTGGAATTTTGATTGCCTTACAGATTAATAACTGGAATCAAGAACGATTAAATAATAAGCAAGAACAGCAAATTCTTTTGCAACTTAAAAGTGAATTCAGGGAAAATCTTAACGAATTGGACAGAAAAGATATAATGCGAGACAGAATGATTTTGTCAATAGAACAGTTGTTCAAGATTAAAAAAGCTAGCAACCATACTGAATTTACTATTGACTCTCTTAGGCAATACATTTCATGGACCTATAATACACCTACTTTTGATCCCGTCATGGGAACAACAGGTGAACTTTTAGCCTCAGGAAAACTTTATATATTAAGAAATAATGAACTAAAAACCAGACTAACAAATTGGTCTGGTCAAGTAGATAGATTGAGGGAGTACGAGCAAGATTTACGACAATATATCGCTATTACTTACGACCCTTTTATAACTCAGAACTTTTCAATTAAGTATCTGTTTGATGGTATTTGGCAAGAAAAAGAATATTTTACAAATAAGGAAAACAGAAATAAGGCAGTTAAAGAATTTATTGAGAATAACGCTATAGACGACTATTTGTTCAGTATTATATCAATAAGCAATGCAGCAAAAGAGGAGTCGTTTCTGGTAAGAAACTATTTAAACGAGATCTTAAGACTCATAAATAACGAACTAGAAAGTTAATGTTTAATTGGGGCAAGAAAATGATAAAATTCTTTAGAAAAATTCGCCAAAAATTACTCACTGAAAATAAATTCAGCAAGTATCTGTTTTACGCTATTGGAGAAATCGTACTCGTGGTTATTGGTATTTTGATTGCTTTACAAATCAATAATTGGAACGAAAACAGAAAACAACAGATAAAATTACAGCAAATTTACCATGAAATACTAGCAGATCTAAAAAGAGAAAGAGATTATGCAAATTTTATCATTAACAAGTTTGAAGGGCAACGAAAAGCTTACTCGGATTACCTTGAGAGTTTTAGTAATACAAAAATCACAAGAAAATCAATATACCGAAAGCTACTAGAGCTTAATATGGAAGGGTATCCGATAAATTCTAATTCGAGTATTGTTGAATCCTTACAAAATAGTGGCGAGATTGTCCTATTACCTCAATCAATAAGAAACAGACTTATCAATTTAAGGCGTCAACAAAATAAAATCATAGTGGATGAAGGCTTGGATAATCGGGGAAGAATGGGTGTTATGGAACGACTAACGATGCTCATTGGTTCCTTAAGTTTAGATGAAAGATTAGAGAATCAAAAAGAACTTAGATCTGAATTAAAAATTGAAGAAAACATTAATCAAATTGTATTAGGTCTGGAAGCTGCACAAGCATGGATGGATTTTTCCGAATCAAAATCGATACGCCTATTAAAGGAATTTGTTAATGAAATTAATGCAGTAGAGAAGCTGATCTTAGAAGAAACTAAATAACGAAAGTACAACAACGGCTATAGTTCATTGCGGCGGAATTTCCTCTTGGGAATTCCTGCACTTTTGCTATCTTTCGGTTTACGTCGGAATAACACTGCGTGTCATTCCGCAACGAAACCATACACTAGACTGGTAGCTACAATTTGAAAAAAATGAAACGATTAATCATTATAATCTATGGTTGTTTTTCGCTTTGCTCATCCTGCATCGAAAAACCAAGTTTTATTGACTTCACTTACCCAGGTGGTAAATACAAAGCATTAGTATTAAGTTATGATGATGGAACTATTCAAGATATTGAGTTAGCTCATTTGTTTGACCAAAACAATCTTGTTGGAACATTTAATCTTAACTCAGGATATTTAGGAGTTATTCGTGGTTGGCCACAAACAGATGGAGACACTATTTTTCAAAAATATGTTCCAAAAGATTCATTATTGATTATCTATAAAAACCATGAAATTGCCGTACATGGTGCTCTACACAAAAATTTCACTGATATTACGAACGATAATATTCTTGAAGAAGTAAATACTGACCTAGAAGTTTTAACTCAACTTACCAATAGAGAAATAATCAGTATGGCATACCCTTTTGGAAATACCAACGGTAATATTTCAAAATTGATCGCCAAAACAGGAGTTATAAATGGAAGAACAGTTGCTGATACTTACAAGTTTGATTTACCACAAAATTATATGATATGGAATCCAACCTGTCACGATAGTAAAGCATTAGATTACCTAAATGAATATTTAGATTTGGACAGACAAGAATTATCGCTTTTCTATGTTTGGGGTCACTCATGGGAATTTGGGGATCAGAAGCGCTGGGATAATATGGTTGAGTTTTGTGAAAAAATTGGAAAATCGAACGACATTTGGTCAGTTGGCAACGGCAAACTAACACAATATCTACAAGCTATTAAAAAAGTTCAAATTGACAGCGATAAGATTACTAATCCACAAGAAAACCAGGCAATATGGTTAAAACTATCAACTGGAATTGAAAAGCTTGAAGCTGGTGAAACAATTGAAATAAAACTGTAGCCAACAAAGTACTGTGGTAAAAACCAAGTAAAAAAGTATTAATTTTTCACTAAAGTACTTCTATAACTATCATCATATACCAATCCTGATTTTGCTATTGCAAAAGCCTGTTTCAAAAGCTTATTACACACAGCTATCAATGCCAGTTTTTTACTCTTGCCTTTAGTAACCAACCTGTCATAAAGTGCTTGAGACCTTATTATATTTGCACGCTGAGAACACTGCAATAAGCCCAGTGTGCCATTCTGAGCCATCTAAAAGGGTGAGATTTTCTAAAAAGTGACTATATTGAGGAATGAATTATTGAACCGAAGCGATATGAATGGTAGAAATAACAAAAAACCATCGTTATCCTTTCAAATTAACAGTTGATTGAACATTCAATAATGTATATAAACACGTTGTATGCCATTAAGTACAATCCGATAGTTTAATATTAATGACAGTTAAAACGAACCTATTACTAGCCCTTCTATTATTGGTTTCCTGTGCTGAGAAATCAGCCGAAGACCACGTGACTGAATGGATATCTGAGAATGCAATTCAAATAAGCACTGTAGAACCTGGAAATGGATTTGAAGACCTATTACCAATTGGTGAAATGATTGGTGATGCTCGTATCGTATCCCTAGGCGAACCTACTCACGGAAATCGCGAGGTATTTCAACTTAAACATCGGATGATTGAATATCTGGTAGAGAAAAAAGGCTTTAACATTTTCGCACTTGAATGTCCTTTTGGCGCAGCTCGCGATATCAATCGGTACGTAGTAGATGGCATAGGAGATCCTGAAAAAGCACTAGCTGGTATTTATATGTGGGCGTGGGATACTGAAGAAGTTCTCGACCTTATTGTATGGATGCGCGAATACAATTCAAACCCAGATCATAAGGAAAAAGTTAAGTTCTATGGATTTGACCCTCAGCACCCAGAAAGAGCGGCAAGGGTTATGCTTGATTATCTTGCTAAAGTTGACCCGCCTTTGGAGGGTAAAGTTCGCCCAGAACTTGGCATATTGGAAATACCTTTTTCAAATCCTGAGATTATAGGGCTTCGACAGTGGATACCTCAAGAATGTGATTCATTATCCTTTCAAAACATAAGTCTAGTAATGGATTCATTTGATAAAAACAAGGATCAATATGTTCAAAATTCCAGTGCTTCAGAATGGGAACTCGCTAAACAACATGCACGACAAGTAGAAATTTACATCGAAGAAAATTCCGAAGGGGCAGATTATAATAACGTAAGAGATCTAGGTCAGGCTCATAATTTAAAATGGATTATGGAGCATGAAGGCAATGATGCCAAGATGATAACATGGGCCCATAATTGCCATGTATCGAATGCTTCTTTTGAAGGTGTCAACCATATGGGGTTTAATCTGAAAAAATGGTATGGAGATGACCTAAAAATATTTGGTTTTTTCTTTAACCAAGGTAGTTTTAAAGCCATAGATGGAGGTGTTCCTTCAAAAGGAATCCATGATTTTTCTGTAGGTACAGCTCCTGAAGAAATTTTTGAGTATACCATGGCAAAGACAAAAATGTCTCTAGCAGCGATTGATCTAAGTAAAATTAAAGATAAAGGGGTTGTTTACGATTGGTTTAATCGAGAACATAGAACGAGACATTCTGGAGGATGGTTCAATGAAAAAGAACCTTTCTACTGGCCATATAATCTAGCAGAAGCTTACGATGGTCTTATATATTTAGACTCAACCTCTGCAGTAGTTGATATTAATGATGCCGATCAAGACCATATGTGGCTGATTACCAAAAAAATGGATCAACCTACAAATACCGATTTTGAAAATAATCGTCCCGGAGAAGCTCCAGATGGTTGGGTAGCTTGGTCTAAGTTTGAACGCTTAGGTGTGAAAATGACAGTAAGTGATGAAGATCCTTACAAGGGGAATTACTCAGCCATGTTGCAGCGTGCAGAAGGTTTAAAGTATGGAGAAATTGCGGCCAATCTGAGACAATATATAGATGCCGAGCCTTACCAAGGAAAAACTATAATACTTAGGATAGCAGCTAAGGCAGAAATTGCTGAATCCAACTTTGCCTTTCTCAGATTATCTATAGACGCTGACCCCTTCAGTGATGCATATTATGACCTGCCACCACTTTTTGATAGTCTTGACAAATATCGAGTGGAATCAAACGAATGGAAAATCTATGAAATTGAAGCCCAAGTAGATGATAAAGCAGATATGATACACTATGGAGTTTATCTACGTGATTTTGGAACGGTTTGGATAGATGATGTTGAGATTGAAATTGTAGAATGACATGAATAATAAAAAATAAAAACGGCATACAACATTGTATATAAGCCATTAAAATGGTTCATATACGAAGACGTTAGGCAATATTAAAATAACATAACAATGAAAAAAATAGGTTATATTTTAAGTACAGTAATTATTTTGACTTTTATTTCTTGCCAAGATAAAACAGAATCAAAAATTTCAGGCACAAACAATGTTACTATGGAAGAGAAAAAGAAAGGAACAATAATGCAAATCGTTAAATTAAAAACGGAATTGTCAGAAGAAGAACTTTTAAAAATAGCGAAAGAGCGAGAACCACAATTCAAAGCGATTTCTGGAATCGTTCAGAAATACTACGTTAAACTTGGAACTTCAGGTGAATATGGAGGTATATATATATGGGATTCAATGGAATCATTGGAGAAATTTAAAAAATCTGAACTTGCAGCTAGCATTCCAAAAGCCTACAAAGTGGTTGAAGCTCCGTCAGTAGAAATCGTTGATATAATGTTTAAATTAAGGGAATAAAACATTGCCTAACACTATATACAAATTATTGCTAGTTCAAGCCTACTTACGAAAATTGTTAGCGCCAGTTCGCTTCGCTCGTGTCTTGCGGATTTTCTATTCGGGTTGTATTTGCTAACTTAGTTTCCTAAACAAAACAAACCATGCACAAAAACGTTGTGTTTCATTATTTAAAGTTCACTATTTGATTTAAAGTCATACATTTAGAGAAACTAACCTCTAATGATAAAATTCTTCCGGAAAATTCGTCAAAGATTATTGACTGAAAATAAATTTAACAAATATCTGCTATATGCAATCGGAGAGATTGTTCTTGTTGTTATTGGAATTTTAATTGCATTAGGAATAAATAACTGGAATCAACATCGCATTCAGAATAAAGAAGAACATCAGGCTTTAATAAATTTAAAGCTGGATTTTGACTATAATTATATTACCCTAGATAGTATTATAACCAGAACTGAAAAATCTATTGCACTACAAACTACTATTCTAAATCATACTGGCAATAAACCACGTCCTAATACAGAAACTGAGTTCGATAACGCAATTAATGCCCTAGCGGCTTTATCAATATATTTTCCAAAGAATGGTTATTTGAATGACCTGTTAAATTCTGGGAAATTAGACATTCTTAAAAACACAAACCTGAGGAATAGATTGTCATCTTGGAATTCGGTTTTAAAAAATATTAAAGACAAAGAAAGAAATGTAGAAGATCAAATAGATAAATTCTATAATATTATGTATAAGCGAGGAAGTTGGTTAAATCTTGATGAAGTGGCAACAATTTCGGTCCTCACAAATGATCCACTTCCAAAATCCGGTTTCGATATTGATAATAGACATTTGTTAGACTTAATAGAGTTTGAAAATACAACTGAAAATATAATATTTCAAAATAGATCTGTTTTAATACGTCAAAAATTGGGTTTAGATTTAATTAGAGAAATCAAAGAGTTATTAGAAAAAGAAATTAAAGAATAACGAAAGCGCAACAACATGTATAATCCATGGCTATTCTCTTACTTCAAAATTAATTAACCTACCTTTAGAGAAACCAATCTCTAATGTTTAAATTCTTTCGAAAAATCCGTTACGACCTTATGGAGAACCCGCCCGAACGTACCAGTTCGGTACGGGCGGGAAATAAAACCAGTAAGTATTTAAAATATGCCATTGGTGAAATTATTCTTGTAGTTATTGGAATTTTAATCGCACTAAGTTTAAATAACTGGAAAGAAGATCTTGCCGACCAAGGAGAAGAAACGCGAATACTTGGAGGGTTGAAGCAAGAATTCGAAGTGAATCTCGCTGAAGTTAGCAGAAACATTAAATTAAATACTTCGACAAGAGAATCGACCATAGCTCTTATCCAACTTATTCATACGGATGAACCCTTTGCGAATCAACGCTATTTAGATAGTCTTTTAAATGAAGTTTACATGTTTGGGTCCTTCGATGCGCAAACAGGATTGGTCAATGAAGTCATCAGTTCTGGTAAATTATCCATTATAAAAGATACAGAGTTACGGAGTAGATTAACTGGCGTTTCAGGGCTTTTGGATAATCTTGAGGAAGATTATATAATTCGTAATGACTATTATTATAATCATATCATTCCATACTTAAGCAAATATGTTTCGATTATCAACCAAGACAAATTCATGAATTTTTCAGGGTGGTCTCAATCTTATGAATCAAATAAACTAGAAGACTCGCCTTTTAAACAGAAATATAATGACATTGATCTACTTCAGTTTGAAAATTTATTCGCAATACATAAAGTGAATAATGATTTCGTTAATCTGGATGAGTACGATTTGAAAGAGTTTTTTACTCAAACCCTAGAAATTATCAATAATAACTTAGATCTTAAAGAATAAAAAAATGAAAGCATTAACCAATGATTCAATTTTTTAGATTATCGAAACTCAATTTTGCTTTGCAAAATCAAATGTCTTGCTTGTCCGAAGAAGCACTTTGTGCGAAGGCGGATAGACATTTGCTTGAGATAGCCTCTTGCGGAAAAACTAAAAGTTCAAAACATGATTAAGTTCTTTAGGAAAATACGTCAGCGATTACTCACTGAAAACAAATTCAGTAAGTACTTGCTTTATGCAGCAGGAGAGATATTACTCGTCATGATAGGGATTCTGCTGGCCTTGAAAGTAAACTCTTGGAATGAAGAGCGAAAACATCGCAAGAAAGAAGTACAGCTGTATGAAAATCTTCTGGAGAGCTTGGCCGCGGATTCTGCAGATTTGATAAGAGTTCGGGGGCTTTTTGATCAGGGAACAAATGCGCTTCGCTTCGTCATCAGCAAATCAAGTCAAGAACACCTCTATGAGAATAGCCTTCATGCACTCAAGGATAGCATTGAAATGACAACAAATATTGGTTTCAGCTTCTTCCCCAGATACAGTGCCTATAATCAGATAACCAACAATGGATATTTGGACCTGATACGCTCTGAAGAGATCAAATCAAAACTGGCAGAGCTGTATGACAGGACTTATGTGCGCTATCAACATGTTGATGCCTCTATGGATGAGAAATCTGAATTCTATCTTGAACCGATCATGCGGGGAGATTTACAGATAATGGAATCTGAATCTGGCCTTCCTTATAAAAAGGACCTGGATCAAGAACTTTTCTTAACTCATTACCCCAGGTTTAAACGCGAATGCCTGAGCATTTTAGCGACATCTGTCTATGCCGAACGTTCGCTCATAGAATGCTATGAAGGCAACCTTGAACTATTGATACTCATCCGAAATAAACTAGAATCATCGAATCCATGATAAAATTCTTTAGATTATCGAAAAATAATTTTGCATAGCAAAATCAAAGGTCTGGTAGACCTTTGTTTGAGATAGCCGCTTGCGGAAAAAATAGAAACGAAAAACATGATTAAATTCTTTAGGAAAATACGACAGCGATTACTTTCTGAAAACAAATTCAGTAAGTATATGATTTATGCGATTGGAGAAATTATACTTGTTGTTATTGGAATTTTAATTGCATTAAGCATTAATAATTGGAATGAAACAAACAAAAATGAGCAAGAACAGATTGTTTTTTTAAATAATCTAAAAAACGACCTCACAAACGATTTAAAACAGTTAGATGAAATATTAAAATTTCAAAAAGAAAAATTAAGCTCAGTCAATGAATTAAAAAATCAATTATTGACAAACAGAGATTTTGAGAAAATCGAACAGCTTTTTGCCAAAATTTCATCATCAGGTAATGACACCTATTTTCCTAACACTGGTTCATACACAACATCAGTGTCGTCGGGTAAAATAGCTTCTCTAAATCCAAGTTCTCTAAGAATAGCAATTACAAATCTATACGAACGCTTTTATTTTAGATTAATTTACAATGGAGAAATTTACGATAAACGAGATGACGAGGTTGCATTTAGTCAAGGGAAATTTTTCAACAAATTAACATTAAAACTAAACAGCAAAGATGTAATTGAAGATAGTGAGTTTGTAAATTTGATCACAATTGTGTTTGACGACAATTCAACTTATGTGCAGAGAGGTGATGAAACCAAAAGTGAAATTTTAAATGTTCTAAAATTAGTAGATCAAAGACTTAAGGAATAACGAAAGCACAACATTGGATATTAGTAACCAGCCCGACAAGCTGGTCTGGTGGATTGCTTGCCTGCCTGTCGGCAGACAGGTTCTCGCCAACTTCTTAAAATCCGCAGGAATTTTCTAATTGGGTTGTATTTGCTAAATTACGTACTTAAACACGCAACTAATCTCGATACAACAACGTTTCCATTAATACCGAAAAAACAGAATGCAGAAATTTTGGAAGATAAAAGGTTCTAAATCTAATAAGCTGATTTATATAAAAGACAAAACAATTTATAAGGGAAACCCTAAACAGGAAGAACTGAATAAACTGAATGCTGAAACCTCAAATTTATCTTTTTTAGAAAACCTTTTTAGTATTCCTTATTCTTACATTAAAAGAATTGAGAATCAAAGCGGAAAAAATGAAATCAAAATATTTTATGGGAGTGGTTCTGAAGATGAATTAATTGTTAAAAATAGAGTCATTAAACAGGAAATATTTGGTTTTTTAAAGTCAGACTTACCTAATTTTAATTATAGCTCTAAAATTCCAAGTATTCTAAATTACGGTAAAGCTCAATTTTTTGCCTTATTATTTATGACAGGGATTTTTGTTTGGTCACTTTATTTAGCAATTCAAATTCAAAATGGAGCTGAATATGAAATTATTGGAAGCGGTCGAAGTATAACTGGGGTCGTATTGTTTTTGGCTAATTTTGGAATAATAAAGAATATTATCGGATACATTGTAATTTTATTT
The DNA here is from genome assembly GCF_046720935.1 of Winogradskyella sp. A3E31. NCBI lineage: Bacteria > Pseudomonadati > Bacteroidota > Flavobacteriia > Flavobacteriales > Flavobacteriaceae > Winogradskyella > Winogradskyella sp. A3E31. Next base: position 180,886 of record NZ_JBHNWH010000005.1, on the reverse strand, counting down.
ATAATAATAATTTCTCTTGTGAAAAAATTAAAATCAAGAAGTGAAATGGAAATTTTAAAGAGATAAAGTACTAATGGCAACATCTTATAACCACAATTTACCCACTAATGTTTAATTTAAACCAACTAAGTCAATGATAGGAATATTAGTAGCAATTGCCATTTCCTGGTTACTTCTATACTTAATTGAAAAGAAAAATATTTTAGCATTAGGATTTCTTCCAATCTCCAAAAGATTAAAACAATTCTTAATCGGATTTTTGATAACTGGGATACTTTGTGTTCTTGCCCAATTATTAGAAGCATATCTAAAGTCATCAACTTGGATTTTGAATGAAAATATGACCGTCGGAACTATTTTAAAATCATTTTGGTGGGATGTCAAATCCGTATTGACTGAAGAATTGATTTTTCGTGGAGCTTTACTCTATATTCTAATCCAAAAAATAGGATCAAAAAAAAGCATATTGATTTCTGCAATTGCGTTCGGAATTTACCATTGGTTCTCCTATGGAGTTTTAGGAAATGTAATGGCTATGATTTTGGTCTTTATCGGCACTGGACTAATGGGTTACGCTTGGGCTTTGGCTTTTTTAAAAACCAAATCAATAATGCTACCGTTTGGACTTCATTTGGGCTGGAATTTTATCTATAACACCATATTTTCCAATGGTCCATTAGGCGAATTATTACTAATTTCAAAAGGTGGAAACGAATTGACGGATTGGATGTCGCTATTGAATTTTGTGAGTGGTTTAGTTATTGTTCCAATTTTAGTCTTAATTTACGTCAAGTATTTTGTTAAAGATGACACTGAATCAAACTTAAGAGGTATAAAAAAATGACTATTTTAGGCTAATCTTAAAGCTTGTTTCACGTTTGCTACGTTTGCGTTTCCTTCGGAAAACCCTCAAACGCAAACCTGTATCTTTTCATATGTAAAACTATAGCGCTTCATTATAACCAACCATTAACCAATGATAAAATTCTTTAGACACATACGGCAACAATTACTTTCAGAGGGTAAAACTGGTAAGTATTTTAAATATGCCATTGGGGAAATATTACTCGTAGTTATTGGGATTTTAATTGCCCTTCAGATTAATAATTGGAATGAAGAAGTTGGTAAATCACAAGTTGAAAAGGAAATTATACAAGAGATAATATCTGATCTCAAGGAAAGTAGAAACAAACTTATAGAACTGTCAAAAAAGGATAGCGGAAAGTTGCCTGAATATATAAGGTCAATGAAGTTGGTTGAAGATTATTTTATTGACCAACCAGTTTACAACGATTCTATGGGTATTCATTTTACCCGAATCTTTAATTTTTCAAATATTGAATACAAAATAACAGGTTACGAAACACTTAAGTCAATTGGATTTAATATAATTAAAGATAGAGAAATAAGAAAGGATATAGGTATATACTTTACTCAAACCGTACCTCAAACTTATAGACAGTTTGAATTGGTGGAAAAGGAACAATATGAATATATAACTGAACATCAAAAAAAAGACTTTAATACAATATTTTTAGAAAATTCTACTGAAAGTAAAGTTATTCATATACCCATTGATTATAAAAATTTAAGACAAAATAGAGATTTTAGACAAGCTGTAAAAATGTATCGTTTTATCACTGACTTATACTTTGAAAACACGAAAGAATCTCTTAGTGAAACTAATAAACTGATTTCAACACTAGAAGAATATCTTAACAACTATTAAAGATATAAAAGTTGCTTATAAAAATTAAATTAGGAAGAAAACAAAATTAAGACAGCTATAAGTAACCAGCCCGACAAGCTGGTCTAGCTGGTTGCTTGCCTGCCTGTCGGCAGACAGGTTCTCGCCAACACTTCGGCAAGCTCAGTGCATCGCTTCTTAAAATCCGAAGGGATTTTTAGCTTGGTGTCTATTTCTAAGGTTGAGTACTAAACTACTCACAACTAAACCACTATTCCTTATCCCGCTGCCCTGGGTGGTATTCTTCCTCAGCAACTTTTAAAACATCGTCTTTGTAATACGGAACGGTTTTAAATTCTTTATCTGCATAACGCTGTGCTTGGTCATTAAAATGAGGCGAATCTGGGTCACCACTTTGCCCACCGGCTAGCATACTTTTTGCCTTTACGGTATCACCAAATTCAACAACAGCAACAAAACTGTTACCTCGTGTACCATAAATCTTTTTGGCTTCCGGATTGGAATAGCTTACACCATAAGCGGCCAATGCTCCCCAACGACCCGATGCAAATCCAATAGGAATACTTGGCTTGCTGTCATCAAACTCTTGTTGAATATCGCCATTTAATCTCTGGTAACGATTGACTTCACCCCAAGACAGTTGCCAGGTTCTAAAATCCGTTTCTAAATCTTTTATAACAGACTCAAAAATTTCTAAACGTTCTTCTTCAGGGGACTCTTTCCCAAAGTAGATATGTGCCTCTATAGCATTATCAATATGATTAGGCCATTCTGCATCACGATACATTGCAGTACCATAAAAATGGGCTAAGGTCATCGCAATTGAAGATTTTGAAGTTTTAAAATCCCAATTCCTCAGAATATCAATAGCAGGTTTCAGACTTTCGTTTTTAGGACTTGAATTGTTATAAGCGCTAACCAATCCAGGGATAAGGTCCTTAAAGGCTGGCAAATAAGGATCGTGAGCCAATTCAATAACAGAGTCTAAAGTGTAGTCTTTGTTGTTTGATAACAAATCAATGGCGTGAATTCCTCTAAAGTTTTCTCTATCTACAGACATATAATTTGGGTAATTCTCACGCTTTGGACTAAATTCTGCCGCCGAAGTAAATGGAGTGGAGTTGCAATTTTGAAGCCATCCATTTTCAGGATTTAAAAGCGTAATGTGGTCATCAACGTCATGTAGGCCTTGCCAATCCGTATTAGGGTTACTGCCATCCACTGGTTGTCTGTAATTAAAAGATGTATCCCGCTTTGGAATAAAATTGCCGTGAAAATATGCAATATTCCCTTCAGCATCAGCATACACGGTATTATTAGACGAGTTGGTCTTAATGTCCATCATCTCCCTAAACCCTTTATAACCGTCTTGCTTTGTCCTGATAAAAGATTGCTCTAATGCTTTCACAGGTTCCCACATCATCGCCGTTGCCGTCCATTTGCCGTCATTTGCATGGGTAATAGGCCCATGATGCGTTCTGTACATAGGAAACGTTTTTTCAGAAAGACTATCACCATCTTTAAATTTTAAGCTCACTTCTGATGTTTCCACTTCTCGTAATTCTTCACCATAGCGATACATGAGTTTATCATCAATTTTAACCAGATCCTCTTTAAATTCATCAATAACGTCTGTATAGGTCGATGTATGCATCCAACCTGTTTTTTCATTAAACCCTTGATACACAAAAAACTGCCCCCAAGTTACAGCTCCATAGGCATTAAGGCCTTCTTCACTAACCACATGAACTTCCCCTCGAAAGAAAAATGAGGTATGTGGATTGATAAGTAAAATTGGATTCCCCGACTGCGTCAATTTTCCTGAGATAGCAATGCCATTAGAACCAGCAGGTTCCAATTCTTCTTTTTTAGATTGAATTGAATCCAGTTCTGCAGTAGGAATTTCCATATCCCCTTCATAAAAAGCTTTTATTTTTTGGGTAGAAACGCGTTCAATATCACCACCAATAGAGCCTTCAGAAAAATACATGGGCATCCATGGTTCAAATTTTGTCAATAGTTTTGGAGTAACTTCTGGGTGTGTGTGTAAGTAATAATTTATACCATCAGCAAAGGCATTACAGAGGTCCTTTAGCCATTCGGGGCTTTTTTCATAATTCGCTTTGGCTTCATCTTCGGTCATAAAAAGCTTTGCCCTTAAGTCACTATAAATAGCCTCTTCACCTTCAACTTCGGCCAATCGACCAGTTGCCCATATATAATTCTGTTCTACACGATTAAAATCATCCTCACATTGCGCATATAACAAACCAAAAACGGCATCAGCATCAGTTTTACCATAAATATGGGGAACACCAAAACCATCACGGATAATGGTAATATTCTCAGCTTGTTGCTGCCAACGTTCTACATCAGAATTTGCACTTTTTTTACTGTCACACGCCGTTAAAAGGAAAAGAAATAGGAATGGAAAATATTTCATGTCTCTAAAATTTGATGCGTGAAGTTAAAAGTCTAAACAAAGAAATCCTAAAAAAGTAAGGACTAAATTATTGCCCATTTTTTGAGTATCTTTAGTCAATTCTAACTAAACCAATCTCAAACAATGAAATTCAGATGTGTATTGTATTTATGGGGACTACTTTTTGTGGTACCTCAAATGACTATTAACGCTCAAAGTGATATTCTCGAAGAACTTTCCGAAATAGCCATTATCGATCAAAAAGTAATGATGCCTATGAGAGATGGTATTCGTTTAGCTACGGATATTTATCGACCTAAGACTAATGAAAAAGTACCCATTATTTTTTCTAGAACTCCGTATAATTTTAACTCTTGGGGTGATGGAGAGCAGCGTACCAGAACCGCACAAAGAGCTTATGAAGCTGTAAAAAGAGGATATGCTTATGTGGTACAAAATGAGCGTGGTCGGTATTATTCTGAAGGCGAATGGGATATTTTAGGTGTTCCGTTGACTGACGGTTATGATGCCTTTACTTGGATGAAAGACCAATCGTGGTCTAACGGAAAAATTGGAACCTTAGGGTGTTCATCAACGGCAGAATGGCAAATGGCCGTTGCAGCATTAGATCATCCTTCTCATGCAGCCATGGTACCTCAAGGTTATGGCGCTGGTGTTGGTCGTGTTGGCAATTTTATGGAACAAGGCAATTGGTATCGTGGTGGAGTAGAGCAGATGTTATTTTTCTCTTGGTTATATGGGGTGGAACACGATCAATTTAAACCTCGTATTCCAAAAGGAGCGACACAAGAAGATTTAATTCGTATTTCTAGATTCTATGATTTGGCACCTGAAAATCCTCGTGTAGATATGGCAGAAGCATTACAGCATTTGCCGATTCAAGATATATTGAAAAATATTAACGGGAAAAAAGAAGTGTTCGATAAAATGGTACGTAGAAAACCTAATCATGCAGATTGGTATAAAGGCGGACTGTACCACGATGATATGGATTTTGATGTGCCTAGTTTTTGGTTTGCATCATGGTACGATGTGTCTATAAGTCCGAATTTGGCACTTTTTAATCATGTAAGGACTAATGCAACTTCTGAAGAAGCTAGAGATAATCAATATTTGGTAATTGCTCCGACTCTACATTGTGGATACACCAGAGCTACTGAAAATACTGTTGTAGGTGAACGTCATATAGGTGATGCACGTTTAAACTATGACGAGCAAATATACGCTTGGTTTGATTTATGGTTGAAGGGCGAATCCAACGATTTTAAGGAAACCACTCCGAGAGTTCAATACTATACCATGGGAACTAATGAATGGCAATCTTCCGAATCATGGCCACCAGAAAGTACCGAAATGGTCACTTATTATTTAAACAGTGGAGGTGACGCAAACAGTCTTTTTGGTCATGGAACCTTGACCACAAATAAACCAACTGATGACAATCCTGATAGTTTTACTTACGACCCAATGAATCCGGTTAAATCCTATGGAGGAAATGTTTGTTGTACAGGAAATGCTGTGCAAGGAGGAGCTTTTGATCAGCGCATCATGGAAACCCGAAATGACATCTTGGTCTATACTACTGATGTATTGCAAGAAGGTGTTGAAGTGTCTGGATTTATCGAATCTACCTTATATGTATCATCTGATGTCAAGGATACTGACTTTACCATAAAATTAATTGATGTACACCCCGATGGAAAAGCGTATAACTTAGATGAAACCATTCAGCGGGTTCGTTATAGAGAAGGTTACGATAAAGAAGTTTTTATGAAAGAAGGCGAAGTTTATAAAGTGGATTTAACACCAATGTCCACAAGTAATTACTTCAAAAAAGGGCATCGTATTCGTGTTGAAATATCGAGTAGCAATTTTCCGAGATTTGCAAGAAATCTGAATACCGGAGGGAACAATTATGATGAGTTTGAAGCTGTTGTTGCACATAATAAAGTGCATCACTCTAGTGTGCATCCTTCTCAAATACGTTTACCGATAAAGAAATAAAACAATATCAATAAAGAATCCCTAACTATATGGTTAGGGAATCTTTTGGTGTTAAAATGTTTAGATGTACTTATCTAAGAAATAAAATTGTCGTTGTCAGAAGTTTTCTTTGTTGTAGGGTCTTCAGTATGAAACGTTTTGTTTAATCCTGCTGAATCTACATCCATATGCTTAAATAGAGCAGTCGTAGAAAAAACATGCTCAGTAATATTACCGTTGGTTATAATTGCACCTTTAAAGCTTGAAGGATTTTTTTCGATAACCTTTATCCAATCTTTTTCAGAATAGTCAGAAACATCATCTATTTCTTCAACTGTAGTTTCATCTATAAAAGATTTTACACTTGTACTTAATGTTTGAGCCAATTCTGCCCAAACCGTCTGTGAGGGCATTGTTTTCTCAACATCAATAGCAATAGAAGACTTTTTTAAGGATTCTAAATACGCCTTCAATTGTTTACCTAGGTTTGAAGACCCTGCAAATATTAAATTAACCTGATTTTGATGTCGGCTCATCACTCCCATTTTTAGTATGTTTTCATTTTTTGCTTGCGTTTTTCAAGTTGTCTTAGCAGCTCTGTCACTGTCACGTCCACAGACTCTTCAAACGTATTTTTTGAAGATTCAGAAAACAAGCGTGGACCAGGTGCACTTAATCTTATACCACATTTCTTGCCTGTTTCGTCATTAGAAGTGTTTTCCGTCTTAAAAAAGACATCAGCTCTAATAACAAACTCATATCTATCAAAAATCTTATTCAATTTTTTTTCAGCAAACGCTTCTAAACGTTCACTGGCTTTGACATCTTTATATTCAAATATAACAGTTCCCATAGTTTTTATTTTAGTTCTTCTAATTTACGAAGAAATGATACCGTACCCAAGAAATTAATAGAAGTTTAGTAGCTAGATAGCAAATGAGCAAATAATAATTTAATTTAGGCGCATTAAAAATAGAGTATGATATCGCCAAAAATTGTTGAGCTAAAAATGAGACATTCTGTTGGGTTAAAGAAGACAATGTCAATGGCTCCAGAACACATAAAAAGTCTTTGGCAAGAATTTATGCCACAACTGCATAAAATTGAAGGCAGAAAGAGTCAAGAGTTAATAGCACTTCAAGATTTTAGCAATTCCGATCCAAATAATCCGACAGATTTATTTGATATGTGGGCATTAACTGAAGTAAAGGAGGAAAATGCTTTTCCAGATGGTATGACGCCATTCAATATTCCAGAAGGGGTGTATGCTGTATTTCTTCTAAAAGGCACAGATGTGCAGGGCTTAATGACGTTTATTATGAAAGATTGGCTACCGCATTCTGAATATAAGCTAGACGCTACTCGGCCTCATTTTCAAATTATGGGCAAAACGTATAAAAACAATCATCCCGATTCTGAAGAGGATTTTTACATTCCGATCTTGAGAAAGTAATCTAAAGGTGTTCTATTAGAATTTTTTGACCCACTTTAATGACTGAAGACCTGCTAATTTTATTAGTCTTGCAAAGTGCTGCTATAGACACATTATTTCGTCTAGAAATTCTTGAAAGTGTGTCTCCAGGCTTAACCGTATAATACGTCAGCTTAGGCAACAAGTTGGCTAATGCCAATTCCTCATTATCCAAAATATCAAACTTGCTTAATCTATAGGCACTGTGTAATTGTGGATTGGTGTGCTTTCTAGTGATCCAAATTTCACTTGCTCTGATGCCATTATCTTCTGAGAAATCGAACAAATATTCTGGATGGATAAAATTGCCCTTGTAATTAGCAACCAAGTGCAAATGGCTACCTGTAGAACGTCCTGTATTGCCTCCTTTGCCCAATAAATCACCAGCCTTAACGGAATCATTAGGCTTTACTTTTATTTTTGACAAATGCGCATACACTGTCTCTAAACCGTTGTAATGCCTAACAACTACGGTATTGCCATGTCCATAACTATACTTTGCAAAACGCACAATACCATCGAGCATGGAAACCACGCTATCCCCAGTAATTAAATCAATGTCAATACCTTTATGAGGACGCCCTCTGCGCCAGCCATAACGAGAAGTAATCACTTTTTTGCGGGTTATTGGAGAAACATAAACGGAATCATTAAATTCTATTTTGATAGGGTATTTTACTAGAGCTTCCTTATAAGGATTAAAAACTGTGGTATCCCAATATTCGGAAGTAATATCCACAGAGGTATCTTTTTCTTTGACAGGAATGACCAAAGGGCCAATTTCCTTACCTTTAATTGAAGTTGCCTTCAATTCAATTTTTATGGAATCTTTAGTCTCTTGAGACTGTGAAAACAATTGGCTTGTAGAAACTAGAATACAAACCACAGCAATAAAATATTTCATTCTTAATTAATGATGACTGATGAACGGTAACTTTTTTCTGATGATTGGCAAATAAACGACATTCGTTCCTAAATTATTGTTTAGTATTTGTTAAATCTTGAGTTATACGTTTAGGATGCTCAATTGGATGTGTAGGTAATAATTTTTCAAGATTTATTAGGTGTACATTCAAAATAATAGCGTATATTTATGATTATCAATCACTTCCCTAAGTTTACTCTTCACCATTTGCGTTAAGGTTACCCTATAGATAATTAATAGCATTATTTAATTTGTAACCAATTAAACTTTATATTATGCCTAATCCAACAAACACTGTTGTAACATTATTAGTAAATACTGCTACGATTAATCAAAACAACAAGAACAGCAAAGTTACGTTTAGTGATAATCAAGGAGATCCTGCAGAAAATCCGGGAAATCCAAATGTATATTACTCGAGTGTAAATGTAGGTGCCCAAATTTCGTGGATCGGTCAATCTGAAAATGGAACTGATACAGTACAAATAACATCGGTTTCCCAAAAAACTACTGATGGGGGATCTGATATTCTGCAGTCAATCGGTAACCCTAACAATGGTCAAGTTACTGCTATTGCTAGAAGCGTATATGTGTCAGGTGATGAAAATTATAATGTCTCATTTACCATAAACAACAACACATCTAATCCTTATACCATTGATCCTAAAATTAGAATGAAAGAAGGTGCAAAATAAATATTTATGCTAATTAATATTAAGACCTATTGTATAATAGGTCTCTTTTTTTTTGGGTTTCATAAGTCTTATGGTCAAGATCAGCGGAGAGCTGATAGTATTAAAATTTTATATAAATCAGGAGATTATAATTTAACAGAGTTTAGAATCTTATCACGTATTTCAGAATTAGAAACGAATCCAGATTCTTCTTTATATTATGCAAATATTTTAATAAAAATAGCAGCTAGTGTTTCCCCTAAAGATTCGTCACTATATGCCTTTCGAAACGGGTATTTAGCTAAGGGTAACGCCTATTTATTTAAAGGAGATAATTCTAAAGCCATTAAGGCTTATTTAAGCAGTCTTGATTATGCAGAACAAATGAGAGATCGGCGTTCAATTGCATATTTACAAATTTCGTTAGCCGATACCTATGCACTAATGGAAAATAATGAGAATGCCGAAATGTATTATATACGCGGTATAGAATTATTGAGAGAAGCTGAAGACCATGATAATTTGGCATCTGCACTTTTAAATAAAGGGGATTGGCTATTTAATAATGGCAAATATGATGAGTCCCTAAAATATTTTGAAGAGTCTTCAATTATTTGCGAACAAATAGATTTTCAATTAGGTAAAGCATACAATCTAGGTAATATAGGCTTAGTTTATGCAGAACAAGATAAAGATGAACTTGCTGAGGAAAATATCAACAAAGCCATTCACATATTAGAAGGTTTAGAAGATTATTATCCAGTATCAGTTTACCTAACCTATTTGGCCGCTATATATGTCGATAAAGGGAATAATGAAGAAGCCTATAAATATGCTGAACGAAGCCTTGAATTAGCAAAGAACTATGGACTAAAGGAACAAATTAGTGATGCAAATCTTAAATTATATGAGTTGCACAAAATCTCTGGCAATCTAAATAAAGCATTAAACCATTATCAAGAATATATAATCTATAGAGATAGTGTAAGGAATATCGAAGAAGTACAAAAAATTGCAAATGAAGTGACGCAGCGACAACAAACAGAAAATCAATTGTTGACTCAAAAACAAAAAACCAACCGTATCATTATGTATTCAACGGCAGGTGCAACGCTCTTTATTGGCATTTTTGCTTTTGGTTTATACCGAAGAAATAACTTTATAAAGAAAACCAATAAAATCATTTCAACTGAGAAAGAACGCTCAGATCATCTGTTGCTAAATATATTGCCAGAAGAGACAGCACAAGAATTAAAAGAAAAGGGTACAGTAGAGGCTAAAAAGTTTGAATCGGTAACGGTTTTATTTTCAGATTTTAAGGGCTTTACCCATTATGCTGAAAATTTAGAGCCCGAAGAATTGGTGAGCACCGTTGATTATTATTTTTCTGCGTTCGACGATATAGTAGAGAAATACGGTCTGGAAAAAATAAAAACAGTTGGTGATGCTTATATGGTTGCAGGAGGCTTACCTTTTGAAACTGAAGACCATGCAGTTAAAATGACAAAAGCTGCCTTTGAAATGGCAGAATTCGTAAATGCTTCAAAAGCAAATGAAGCTACATCAGCTACGTTTGATATCCGAATAGGCATCAATACAGGACCGGTTGTTGCAGGTGTTGTTGGCAGCAAAAAGTTTGCCTATGATATTTGGGGTGATGCCGTAAATATTGCCTCTAGGATGGAATCTAATTCTGAGCCAGGAAAAATAAATATTTCGGAGAATACCTATAGTATTATAAAACCTGAGTTCAATTGTACCTACCGAGGAGAATTAGAAGTTAAAAACCGAGGTAAACTCAAAATGTATTTTGTAGATTCAGAACAAACATAAAGGACAGCCAAAAATGGCTGCCGTTTATTTTTATGATTATAATTTTTGTACTAGGATTTCAAAAAATCCAATAAAATTGAATTCAATTTGTCTTTGTGTGTAAGGTTCAATCCATGAGGACCATCCTTGATAATTTTATAGGTAGAATTACTGATACCTTTTGCGGCTTGATCACCAGAAGTAGCTTTTGGCACAATATTGTCGGCATCACCATGTACCACTAAAGTAGGGACGTCAACATTTTTTAATTCTGCTCTAAAATCCGTTTTGGCCCATGCCAATGCTGCCTGTATGGTTGCATTTGGTGACGCATGAGAAGCGATTGAAAAATCATAATCCAATTGCGCTTTACTTACCGTTTCATTGTCTTCGGTATAGTTATAAAAGTTTTTATGGAACTTTTTTAAGAAACCAACGCGATCATTTTGTAATGCTTTAATAATTTCCTCTAAATTTTCCTGAGGAACACCATCTGGATTATCATCTTTTTGAGCAACCAACGGAATTATAGAACTTACCAACGCAACTTTAGATATGTTAGATGTTCCAAAATCTGTGCAATACCGAACAACCTCACCGCCACCCATCGAAAACCCAACGATAGTTACATCTTTAAGCTCTAATTGGCTGATTATGGCATTTAAATCTGAAGCTAAAGTGGAGTAGTCATAAGATCTCCAAGGAGCTGATGAGTTTCCAAAACCTCTTCTGTCGTAAGCGATACAGCGATATCCGGCTTCTACAATTGCCCAAGTCTGCTGCTCCCAAGCTTGATGGCTTAAAGGCCAACCATGTATTAAAATTACGGGTTGACCATGACCGTGATCTTCAAAAAAAATATCTACGTTTTGAGTTTCTGTTTCGTGTGTTAAAAATGGCATGTCTGTATGTGTGTTTTGAATTAATACTACGTTTAATTTCAATATAGAATATCGTATGGAAATCGTTAACTCTAATCATTGAGATAAGTGCTTAATTCCTTTTACATTTATAATAGATTGAATAATGGCTTATTAAATGAGTGAAATGGTCTTATCAATGAGTTAAATGTCACTGTAGTTGCCTCCAATTTTTGTAACTTGGTAATAAAAATTAAAGCTATGAAACGAGCATGTTAAAAGCCTATCAATCAAGGGAATGATTAATAGCGAACTGCATGTGGCCGTTAAAAAACAATAAATAAAAACTCATGAAAACATATATTTATTTTCTCGTATGTATAAGTCTTTTGCTTTGTAGCTGTGCCTCGTCAAAGTCTAAAGCATCACCTCAAGACATTGAAAACTTAAAGGAATTAGTAGAGTCACAAGACTTTCGTATAGAATCAGATTGGGCTTTTCCACAAACTACATTTGCTGTTCAGCAGGTGATGAATACCTTACTTTTACCTCAAAACGGTTCAGCAAATAGAATAAATCTTATTGGCAATAGTAATTTTCTAGAAATAAAAGGGGATAGTGTTTCTTCTTATTTACCATATTTTGGAGAACGCCAAATGAATGTACAGTACGGAGGTAAGGATAGTGCTATCCAACTCAAAGGGTTGATGGAAAATTTTTCAGTTGAAGAAATTAAGGGTAGTAATTACCTTATTAAGTTTGATGCAAAAAGTAGCAATGAAAGCTTTCAGGTCTATCTAACATTAACACCTGGTTTGAGTTCTAACCTTATTGTTAATAGTAGTTCTAGGCGTACCATTCGATATTCTGGACAGGTTGAACCCTCAGAAGAAGAGCTTTAACATTATTTATTAATCACGTTTAAAATAGTGCACAATTTCTCAACTACATGATATCCATAAATTTATACCGTATATCGAAAAGCATTCTTTTTATCGGATTTTGTATATGCTTTATATGATTTTTTAGGGGTAACTGTGTTTATGGGATAAATTTATCTCATTAAATAAGCCCCTATTATGAAAACTTTAAAACTTCTAGTCTTAGTCGCCTGCATTTTAAGTGCAGTTGCTTTAAGTGCCCAAAATGTTGAAATCAGTCCCACAAGTGAGTTTGCCTTAGATCAATTAGATTCTGAAGCGACTATAACTGATTATGATTCCCAAGATCAAAAACTTAAGATTACAGGAACTGTTTTTAAAAGTGATGGTGTTACTCCAGCAAAGGACGTTATTATTTATATAGATCAGGCCAATGCAGATGGAGAATATATTTACGAAGAAAACGATAAAATTAAACACCGTACCGCAATAAAAACTGATGCCAACGGTAATTACACGTTCTATACATTTGTTCCTGGGTCAGCATACATACCAATGACGTATCCAAAACGATTGGGTATGAAAACCATTAATATGGTCGTAAAAGCTCCAGGTACTCTGGCTTATGATTACGATCCTTATGTTTTTGCAGACGATCCTTTAATGACAAAGCGTTGCCTTAAAAGATTAAAAAAGAAACATTATACTGGGATTCTTATTCCCGAATTAAATGGTGATATTCTCGAAGCACACCGCAATATTGTATTGGATGTTAGCTATGCAATGAAGTAGGATTTGAATTTTAAAATTTTAAACCACCGTCTTATAAGCCGGTGGTTTTTTTATATGTCAAACTTATCCTGTATTAAGTTTGACATTCTTTTTGCATTTTTTTATAACCAATAATCAATTGGTACTCTACTTTTACCTAAAATTATCTATATGAAATTTAGCTATTACATAATTATACTACAATTGCTCAATGGTTTTATGGCAGTAGGTCAGGAAGATAAGGGGCTGCATATTTTAGTGGCTGATAGTACTTGGGGTAAGGAAATTATTCCTTTTCCAATTGATTGGGCACCAAAAGTAACTTTGAGCGGTTTTGAAGAACTTCGTTTTGCTCCCAATTGGTCTAAGCCTGAAAGTGATACCTTTTGGTCTTTGGTCATGGCTTGGAAAGTAGATATGGATGAGCCTCTTTCTTCAAAAGATGTTGGCGTTAACATTAAAGGTTATTTTGATGGTCTTATGAAACCTAATCATTGGGCAACGAAATTTCCGGATCCTGAAGTTTCGCTATTAGAAACTGACACGGAATTATCTTATACAGGATCTATGAAACTATTCGATGGTTTTTATACGGGGAAAGTGATACAGCTAAATTTTGAAGCTAAGCAGTTTTGGTGCCCAAGACTAAAGCAATCAGTATTGATTATCTGGTGTTCGCCTCAAGAGCGTTCCCATAAAATTTGGCAAAAACTAAAGGAGGTTTACGTACAGACTGATTTCTGTAGTAATTAGGTCTACAACATTGGTTTTAAAATCGTCCAAACATTTTCTGCTACAATTTTGTGACCTTCAATATTAGGGTGAATTCCATCTCCTTGATTGAGTTCTGCTATACCACCAACATCTTCTAAAATAAAGGGGATATAGTCTGTATTGTTTTTTTCTGCTAATTCTGAAAAGATATCTTTAAACTCAGTAGTGTATGCTTCACCCATATTTGGGGGTAACTGCATGCCTGCTAAAATTATTTTTGTACTTGGGTTTCTCTCACGAACCATATCGATAATTGCTTGAAGGTTAGCTCTGGTTTCAGATAAAGGAACACCCCTTAAACCATCATTAGCACCTAATTCTAGCAAAAAAATATCTACCTCCTGATTTAAAACCCAATTCACCCTACTACGACCACCTGCAGATGTCTCGCCACTTAATCCTGAATTAATAACGGTATAGTCCAAGCCAAGCGAGTCAATTTTAGATTGTAATAAGGCAGGATAGGCATTATTGGTGTCATCAAGTCCAAAGCCAGCAGTGATGCTATCTCCAAAGCAGAGAATTATTTTATCGGTATCAGTTGTACTCGTGGATACTTCCTCTGATTCGGTTGCAATGATGTCTTCTTTATTGTTTTCATTTTTTGCGCCATTACCACAAGAGAAGAAAAAGAGAACTGAAATAAAATAACAAAACTTTAAGAATTTCCGCACAGCATAATACTGATGAATTAAAACCATTTGTTTATTTTGAGCCGTGTACATAAATAGTAGAATAAATTTGTGATTGCATGTCAAAGATATTAAAGATTGATGGGCTAGAAAAGACATATACTAGCGGTTCTAAACAATTAACAGTTTTAAAAAATATTTCGTTCGAGGTAGATCAAGGACAGACCTTTTCTATAGTAGGACCATCAGGAAGTGGAAAAACGACCTTATTGGGTCTTTGTGCTGGGTTAGATAATCCTAATGTCGGTAACGTTGAACTCTGTGGTTATGATTTAAATACTTTAAACCAAGATGAACGCGCACAGTTACGAAACAAAGAAGTAGGATTTATTTTTCAGGATTTTCAGCTACTACCAACTCTTACAGCATTAGAAAATGTTTGTGTGCCCCTAGAATTACAAGCCGCAAAAGACAGTATTCAGCGCGGTAAGGAATTATTGGATAAAGTTGGGCTTACGGACCGTTACCATCATTATCCATCTCAACTATCTGGTGGAGAACAACAACGCGTTGCATTAGCTAGAGCATTTTCAAATAGACCATCTATTCTGTTTGCAGATGAACCAACAGGAAATTTAGATGCCAAAACAGGGGAAACAGTAACACAATTATTGTTCGACCTTAATAAAGATGCTGGTACAACAATGGTTATTATTTCTCACGATTTAGATCTAGCCAATAAAACGCAACAAATTCTTCAGCTTAAGGGTGGTGAAATAGTGTCTAACCAAATGACTCAAGTCCATTGAGAGATCAGTTAAAAACAAAACAACCTATTTCCTGGCTGTTTAAAATGGCTTGGAGGGATGCTAAGGCGAGTAGAGGCCGCTTGGTTTTATTTATGGCTTCCATAATATTAGGTATTGCAGCTTTAGTTTCTATTCAATTATTTCGTGATAATTTAAGGGACAACATTCAGCAACAGTCAAAATCATTGATGGGTGCTGATTATATTATAGACAGTCGGCAAGAGCCCAACGAAAGAGCTCTAGAGCTAATAGACTCTTTAAAGCCTGATGCTTCCGAAGTAAATTTTGTGTCGATGGTCGCCTTTCCTAAGAATGGTGGTACTAAATTGGTGCGTGTTAGAGGAATTCAAGGGCCATTTCCATTTTATGGCGCTATGAAAACGCAGCCAGAAACTGCTGGGACTAACTATCAAAATGAGGGTGGAGCATTAGTTGATGCGACCCTTTTATTACAATTTGATATAAAACCAGGTGATTCCATCAAAGTGGGAGAATTAACCCTACCCATTTCAGGAGCCTTAAATTCAATGCCAGGGAGTTCTGCAATTTCTACATCTGTAGCACCACCAGTAATTATCCCTAATCGTTTTATTGATAAAACAGAGTTGCTTCAATTTGGAAGCAGAAAAGAGTATCAATACTTTTTTAAAGCTTCGGACACGTTGAATTTAGAGCGACTAGAAGACCAGTTAGAGCCTCAATTTGATGCAGAAAATATTGATTTAGACACACATACGAGCACAAGTAGACGACTCGGAAGACGCTATGAAAATGTAGGACGCTTTTTAAATTTGGTCGCCTTTATTGCTCTATTACTTGGGTGTATTGGGATTGCAAGTTCTGTTCATATTTATATAAAAGAAAAGCTGAAATCCGTTGCCATATTAAAATGCATGGGAGCAACGAGAAAACAAAGTTTTTTAATATTTCTTATTCAGATTTCTGGGATAGGGGTTTTAGGAGGGCTTATTGGCTCTGCAATAGGAGTAGCTCTTCAGGAGGCCTTTCCATACATACTAAAAGACTTTTTACCCTTTGATGTTGTTATAACAATTACAATGAAACCTATTGTTATGGGGATCGTTCTCGGTTTCATAATGTCCATTCTTTTTGCTGTTTTGCCATTACTAAAAACGTGGTATGTATCGCCTTTGGAGGTTCTCCGTGTTGGCGGAAGCCCAGTTAAACAATCCAAAAGGGCTAGGTTTCTTGTACTTGCTGCTATTCTTTTGTTTCTATACCTTTTTTCTTGGTGGCTCATAAAAGATGTAATATTTGCCTTTGCGTTCGTTATTGGTGTATTGGTCACTTTTTCAATACTTGCTGCAATTGCATGGTTATCCATGAAACTCATCAAAACCTATTTTCCAAAATCTTTTGGGTTCACCACAAGACAGAGTTTGTTAAACCTTTTTAGGCCTAATAATCAGACTTTGGTCTTGATTTTAGCCATTGGTTTGGGAACATTTTTAATCAGCACGTTATATTTTACTAAAGACATTTTATTAGCTAAAACCAATGTCGGACAAAGTGAAGCAAGCGCCAACCTCATCATTTTGGATGTGCAGAGTGATCAGCGAGAAAATCTAAAAAAATTAGTGCTATCTAAAGATTTAGAACTCATTGACAATATTCCGTTGGTTACTATGCGTATGCAAAGCATAAAGGGCAAAACTGTTAATACCATTAGACAAGATACTACATCTCGAGTAAGGGGTTGGGTTTTAAATCATGAGTTCAGAACCACCTATCGTGATTCTCTAATAGCGTCTGAAGAAATTATTGAAGGTGAATGGATATCAAAATATGAAGCAGGTAATGCCATTCCCATTTCCATTTCAGACAATGTCGCTGAGGATGCTAAGGTAACTGTTGGAGACAGTATTGTCTTTAACGTCCAAGGGGTATTGATGAATACCGTGGTTGGTAGCATTAGAAGGGTAGATTGGGGGAGATTACAGCTCAATTTTTCAGTCCTATTTCCTGAAGGTGTTCTAGAAGATGCCCCGCAATTTAGTGTGATGACCACAAACGCTCCTAATGAGAATAGTTCAGCGGACTTGCAGCGTAACTTAGTGGCTCAATTTCCTAACGTGACTATAATAGACTTACGACAGGTATTTACAATTGTAGAGGATATACTAGATAAGGTGTCTTGGATTATCAATTTTATGGCCTTCTTTAGTATCCTTACTGGTATTATTGTATTGATTGGTTCTGTAAGAAATAGTAGATATCAGCGTATAAAAGAGAGTGTTTTATTGAGAACTTTAGGTGCTAAAAACAATCAGATTTTAAAGATATCTGCACTTGAATACTTGTTCTTAGGTATTGTTGGCAGCTTAGTCGGCATCATACTGGCCTTATTTGGTAGTTTCTTATTGGCTGTCTTTGTATTTGAGGTTCAGTTTGTCCCTTCATTAATGCCATTTTTAGTGCTGTTACCTGGAATTGCAGGGTTGGTTGTTTTAATAGGGCTTGGAAATATTCAATCAGTACTGCGAAGCTCACCGCTTAAAGTTCTGCGCGGATCAAAGCTGTAAACGTGCTTTAAGACACACCAGTATATATAAAAAAGGTCTGCATTTGGCAGACCTTTTATTCAATATAATTAATAATTTTTAATTCTCAATATAAGGGGCTCCAGCCTTTTGTAACTGGTTCTCAATAGTTGAAAGTTGAGCTTTAATATTTTCTAATTTAGTATTAGCAGCATTCAATTGTTTTTCTATGATTCGCAATTGTTCTTTATGGCTTGTCGTCGGACCATAAGTAGAACGTTCTAAGCCTCTGTATATAGCAAACATTCTTTCATTAACCGTTGGCGGATTTTTTTCACCCACTTCAAATTTTGCAGTATTACCATAATATGAAGATTGTAACTTGTATAAGTTCTTTTTAGCTTGGGCTATTGATGTCATAATGGACTGCGGAGAAGCTGTACTTCTCAAAAAGGCAACTTCCATGGCTTTGACTCGTTTAGTGGCTTTAGATACTTCTGAATCAAACTTTGATGACATGCGCATAGCGTCCTCATAAGATCTCCAAAATTTAGAAGCTAAATCTGGACTTACCCCTTCTAGTGCTCCATTGTACAGAGATTTTACCGTAAATGACACCGATTCAGATAGTTTTTCTACACTGCCATTATGATTTAGGTACATAGTCACAGAATAATCACCTAGAGGTGCTAATAATCCACTAAGTTCTTCACTTTCATTATTTCCTAATAATATTGGACTCATATCTGCATACCTCAAATCCCATGAGGCTCTATTGATACCAGCCTTTGCAGGCACTCTTATGTTTCTAACAATTTCACCTGATGAATTTGAAACTTCAAAAATCAAGTGCGGTTTTGTATCTAATAGCTCTTCTTCTAAGGCATCCCACCCAGGAAAAGAAACATCACCTTTTAGTGACTTTTCTTTAGATTGTCTCAACTCTTCTTTTGTTTTAGGGACTTCCTTTAAGAAATAGGTAAATACCGCTCCAAAATCAGGATTAGGAGCTACAAAATGAGAATCTCCTTGACTTCCTTTGCCACTATCAAAGCTTAGGTGAGATCTCGGAATATACCACCATGCATCTCTTACTGAAAAGAGTTTAGCCTTTTGTTCTAAAGTGGATGCAGTCATTTCTCTTAATGAGGAATAATCATCAAGAATATAAAAGCCTCGTCCAAAAGAGGCAGCAACTAAATCATTTTCACGTTTTTGAATCGCTAAGTCCCTAAAAGAAATGGTAGGAACATTGCCATTTAGCTCATTCCAATTATCACCACCATCAATTGAGAAAAATAGGCCAAATTCAGTGCCTATAAATAGTAATTTTGGATTGATATGGTCCTGTACTAATCGCCATACCAAATGCTTTTCTGGAATATCGCTAGACAAAGACACCCAGCTATTCCCTTTATTTGTGCTTTTTAATAAATAAGGCTTAAAATCACCATATTTATGATTATCTAAAGCCACATAAACCGTATTTGCATCATGAAGGTCAGCTTTTATATCATTAACAAATGCAGTAGATGGTACACCTGGTAAATCACCAACCTTAATGGACTTCCAACTGCCACCATCGTTTTCACTAATATTTATTAAGCCATCATCCGTACCTACATATAACAGCCCTTTTTGTTTTGGCGATTCTGCTAAGGATGTTATAGTGTTATAATTAGACATTGCTGACACATCCCATGCATTATCCCAGGATTGTGTACCTCCCATAATAGGTAGAGCTAAGCGTTCTTCATTTTTAGTTAAGTCACCAGAAATAGCTTCCCAATCGTCACCTCTGTTTTCAGATTTCCAAACGCGTTGAGATGCAAAATAAATGGTAGTAGGTGAGTGTGGGCTCACTAAAATTGGGGCATCCCAATTAAAACGTTCATGAACTTCGTTCTCTCCAGCTTGTGGTTGAATATCTATAACCTCACCCGTACTGATATCAATTCGCGATAAAGTTCCTTCTTGGCGTTCAGCATATATGATATTGGGATTTCCAGGCTCCGTTGCTGGCTGATGGCCATCCCAATTTAATACAACACGCCAATCACTATTTTGAATACCATGTACATTATCAGTTCTAGATGGACCGCCTTCGGTACTGTTATCTTGTGTGCCTCCATAAATATTATAAAAAGGTTCTGCATCATCAACAGCTAATTTATAAAACTGTGTAACTGGCAGGTTTTCAATATATTTCCATGACTTAGTTAAATCAAAAGATTCGTATAAACCACCATCGGTTCCAACCAATAGATAATTAGGGTCATTCTTCTTAAAGGCTATAGCATGGTTATCCCCGTGTTTACTTCTGTTATTCATTCGGTAAAAGGTCTTTCCGCCGTCTTCAGAGATTTGCATCGTATTATCCATAAGATACAAACGTCCTTCTTGATGTGGTGAAGCAAATAGCTCTTGGTAATAATGAGGTCCTGTACCACCAGAAACCGTATTGGATAATTTTTCCCACGAACCTCCGCCATTTTCAGAACGATATAAGCCGCCTGTTCGTCGATCTAGCTCTATGGCTGCATAAAGCACATCTGGATTATGTTTTGAGATATCTAGCCCTATTTTACCCATTGATGATTCAGGTAGTCCATTACTTAATTTATTCCAAGTATCACCAGCATCATCACTACGATACAATGCCGTTCCGGGCCCACCGCCCAAATAGGCTGCAACCGTCCTGTGTCTTTGCCAAGTTGCGGCATACATTCTGTTAGGGTCGCGTGGGTCGTAAACAAGTTCCGTTACTCCTGTCCAAGCATCGTCACCTAACGTTTTATTCCAACTTTTGCCACCATCAACAGTTTTATAGAGTCCACGGTCACCACCTTTATTCCATAACGGTCCCTCAACGGCAACCAAAACGACATTACTATCTTCAGGATGAATGATAATTTTAGAAACATGCTGAGAATTCTTGAGTCCCATATTAGTCCATGATGTTCCTCCATTAGTACTTTTATAAACCCCATCGCCAAAGCCGACATGGCGACCACCAACGTCTTCACCTGTACCGACCCAAATGGTTTCAGGATGGTTAGGGTCTATGGATACTGTACCAATAGAGTAGGAGCTTTGGTCATCAAAAACGGGTGTCCACGTGGTTCCTGAATTTTCAGTTTTCCAAACACCGCCAGAACCAACAGCCACATACCAGATACTTTCGTTGTGGGGATGGATAGCAACATCTGCAATTCGTCCACTCATAAAGGCAGGACCAATACTACGGAGTTCTAACCCTTTAAAAGGATCTTCTTTCTTGTTTTTGTTTTTGTCTTGTGCATTAAGTGCCAAGGATAAAAAAAGAATACATGCGAGTTTGCATGTTTTTTTGATACGGTTTTTCATTATAAATTACGGTTAGGTTAGACTTTAAATTTACGGAATATTTCTGTTCTTTTTTCTGCAATTAAAGTCACAGCACATTTATAACTAACTATTCTTATCTTTGAGAAAACATCAGATCATGAAACACTTATCTTTTCTTTTATTAATTCCTATTATTTTATTATCCTGCAAAAACGACACTGAAACCTCAGAAAAGGCAGAAGTTAAACCTGTCGTTTTTGACGGTATTTCCGAATCCATTAAACCTGGGGATGATTTTTTTAATCATGTCAACAAAGTTTGGATGGACTCGGCTCAAATCGCTGATGACCAAGTTGGAGTAGGAGCCTATCGCTTTTTAAATATTCCTCAACAGGAATTATTAAAAAACATTTTAACTGAAGTCTCAGAACAAGACCACCCCAAAGGCAGTATTGAGCAAAAGGTTGGTGATTTTTATGCTTCAGGAATGGACACCATCAGTATCAACAAACGTGGCATGACCCCCATACAGACGATTTTAGATCGTATTGAAGCTATAAGCGATGTGTCATCATTAAACACATTTGTAGCAGAGCAAATCCCTACTGGAGATTATTCAATGATTGCAGGTTATATTTCACCAGACCAAAAAGATAGTAATAACAATATTTTACATTTTGTGCAAACAGGTCTAGGTCTTCCAGATCGTGACTATTACTTTAGAGATGATGCTTCAGTTAAAGAAATTCAAGAAGCTTATAAGACATACATGATGACTGTATTTGAATTAGTGGGAGATGCCAATGCAGAGGAAAATGCAAATACAGTTTATGAGATAGAAAAGCAATTGGCAGAATCCCACAAAACACGAATAGAACGTCGTGATGTACAAGCCAATTATAATAAAATGTCAGTGTCTGATTTAGACAAAAAACATTCTAATATTGATTGGTTAGCAATGTTTGGGATTATAGGTTTTGAAACGGACTCAGTAGATATGCGCCAACCTGAGTATTATGATACTTTAGATAAAATGCTTGCATCTGTACCATTAGACGATTGGAAATTATACCTAAAAGCTAATTCCATTGGCTCCCATGATGGTATTTTAAGCAAGGAATTTGAAGATGCTGCCTTCGCTTATAGTAAGGTGATTTCTGGACAGTCAGAACAACAATCAAGAAGTAAACAGATGGTACGTCGCGTGGATAACCAATTAGGTTTTGCACTTGGGCAATTATATGTTAAACGTTATTTTAATGAAGATGCAAAAGAAAGAGCATTGGATTTGGTCAATAATTTTCAGAAAGTATTAGAAAAACGAATTGACGCCTTGGACTGGATGAGCGATAGCACTAAGGTTAAAGCTAAGGAAAAACTATTCGCCATAAATAAGAAAATTGGCTATCCAGATGTCTGGAGAACCTATGATGTTGACATCAACAGAGATGAGTTTTTTGAAAATGTTGTAGCGTTACGAAAAAATGACTTTCAGTATGAATTACAGCAACTTAATAAACCACCAAACCTTGACGAATGGGGCACCACACCGTCTACTGTAACAGCTTATTACAACCCATCACTGAACGAAATTGTATTCCCAGCAGGAATCTTACAGTCACCTTATTTTGATTTGTATGCTGATGATGCTGTCAATTATGGTGGTATTGGGATGGTCATTGGCCATGAGTTTACACATGCTTTTGATGACCAAGGGGCGCAGTTTGATAAGGATGGGAATGTTAAAAATTGGTGGACAGAAGACGACTATACTAAGTTTAAAGCCAAGACAGACCAAATTATTGAACAATACTCTGCATTTACTGTATTAGACAGTGTGCATCTCAAAGGAGCACTTACGGTAGGGGAAAACACTGCTGATAATGGAGGTATTGCCATAGCGTATGATGCTTTTAAATTAACCGAGCAAGGTAATGACTCTACTAGGATTGGTGGCTATACTCCAGACCAACGTTTCTTTTTATCCGTTGCTAATATTTGGCGTGTAAAAATGCGAGATGAATTCCTTCGTAATTATGTGGCTAATGATCCACACTCACCACCGCGATGGCGTGTTAATGGACCATTAATGAATTTTACACCATTCTATGAAGCATTTAATGTTAAAGAAGGAGAAGTTAATTATAGAGCAGAGGATGGGCGTATTAAAATCTGGTAAATAAATAATGTAAATTAAATATAAAGGTCTCCTCTGAGACCTTTTTTTTATTCTTTTGTTGAGAAATACATCTTATGCTTAATAACTGTATAGTTCTTGGGTTTTTCAATCAATATTTATAGCAATAGAGTTCTATATTGGTTTTTATCTATTGTATTTTATTGTTAAACAATAAATTATGATAAAACCTAGAGTAAAGACACCAGACTTGTCAATTAAACTGGTTAATGGTGCAGAATGGACACTGAGTAAGCAATCCCCAGAATCTTTTACAATGATTGTTTTTTACAGAGGACTACATTGCCCTGTTTGTAAAAAATACTTAGAAGAATTTGAATCTAAATTATCTGATTTTCAGGATTTAGGGGTTAATATAATTGCTATTAGTAGCGATACTGAGGAAAAAGCGAAGACAACACATGATGAATGGGATATTTCAAGCATTCCATTAGGCTATGACTTTCCTATTGAAGAAGCTAGGGAATGGGGTCTATACATTTCATCAGGAATAAAAAAAGAGCCTGATTATTTTATTGAGCCAGGACTATTTGTAATTCGCCCAAACCAAGAACTTTATTGTTCCTCGATACAAACCATGCCATTTGCAAGAAATGGAATAGACGATTTAATTAAAGCCATAACGTTTGTGAAGGATAAAGATTATCCTGCACGCGGAGAGGCTTAATAACTTATAAAACAAAATATTATGAAAGTACAACCGTATTTAGCCTTTAAAGGCAACTGTAAAAACGCATTAGAACATTACCAGTCAATTATAGGTGGGGCCATTACCAATGAGCAAACCTATGAGGATGCCAAAATGGATATTCCGAATGATTATAGACATAAGCTACAGCATGCAGAACTGAAAGGAGATGGATTTCATATCATGGCTTATGATGCTTCGCCAGATACCCCATTGACTAGCGGATCTAACATTAACATGAGCGTAGATTTGGAGACTAGGGAAGAGGCAGAGCAAATTTTTAACCAGCTAAGTCAAGGTGGTAAAGTACATACACCTTTTCAAGATGTACCTTGGGATGCTTGCTATGGAAGATGTTCTGATAAGTACAATGTAAGTTGGATGATCAACTATAAAAAATAAGTCGCATCTAATTAGGTGTATATTATTTAGAATTCATTGGCTAATCCATTTTGAAAGGATAAAGGCTTCCTAAGTCTCAATTAATTGAGGGAAGAACAAAAACACAAGCAATGACATTGAACTTACAATCAGCTACAGAAATGATTACGAATTCTGTAGAAAATTATTACGAAAAGTTACTGACTCTTCTACCGCGCATTACATTAGGTATTTTAGTGGTAGTTGCAGGAGTTTTAATCGCCAATTTATTAACCAGTATCTATAGAAAACGTATTCTCAAAAAGGCGGAAGACCCCTTGATGGCTCGATTTCTTGCACAAGCTATAAAAACAATATTAGTAATTATAGCAATATTGTTGGCCTTACAAGTCGCTGGATTAAGCGGTGTAGCAACAGGAATATTGACTGCTGCAGGTGGTGCCGCAATTATCCTAGGGTTTGCTTTTCAGGACATAGGGAAAAACTTTTTAGCAGGAATTATATTGGCTTTTAATCGACCATTTAATGTCAATGATACTATAAAAATCGATTCCCATTTTGGGAAAGTTAAAGCTTTAAATTTTCGATATGCGCACATCAAAACTTTTGATGGTCGTGACATCTATGTGCCAAATAGTGATGTTTTAACCAAGCCTGTTGAAAATTATACCGCAGATGGATTTTTTAGGAGAGACTTTGTGGTAGGTATAGGTTATGAGAATGACATAGATTTAGCAAAGCAAATTATTATTGATATTCTTGAAAATAACGAATATATAGTCCATGATGAAGAGCACGAAAATTTTGTCTTTGAGGACGAACTCGCAGCGAGCACGGTCAATTTAAAAGTATACTTTTGGGTGAATACTTTTGATTATCGTAAATCTGCCATAGTTGTTCGTGGTGGTTTAATAAGGTCTGTTAAGGAAGCACTAGAAAAAGAAGGCTTTAATCTTCCGGCTGATATCAAAGAGTTGAAGCTGTATGGTAATGAGGAAGATATTCCTTTACGTGTGCGAAAAGACACTAGTGATATAGAAAGATAACCTTTTTAATTATTCTTATTGAACTTTGCTTAATTTTATAAAGCCTTTAATGTTAAGAAAAGAGAATTTAATAATAAATCAGAAGATGGATATATTAAGATTTGACAGTAAATTGAATGGTCACACTGTTTCTTTCGGGGTGAGAGAATACCTATTCATCCATAGCCCATCAATATCAATCAGTAATGATGTTCAAAGGTTTAAGAAAGACTTAAGTAATCGATATGGCGAGTTTCGGTATGGAAATTCTAAGGCTCATATTTCACTGAATCATTTTTTAACTTTAACGACACCAGAAAGAACAATAAAGAAGGAATTATATCTTTCGTTTCATCAATGGAAAAGCTTTAATGTTAATATTTTAAATTTTGGAATGTTCCCGAATTCCAGAACTATTTTCTTGAATACATCAAGCCATGAAATTTTAAAATTGCAAAATTATTTGAGGACTATATTGAGACAACGTGTAAAAGTTCCAAAAAAGTTTACACAACCCTTAAGCAAACCTCATATTACAATAGCCAGTGATATTTCTAAAAACATATTTGACGAGTGTTGGAATTACTTCAGTAATAAGACTTATGAAGAGCAATTTGTTGCTAACAGAATAACTGCACTATGTAGAAACCTTTCTTTAGAGGAAACTAAATTCAGAAAAGTTTTTGAGATAGAGTTTAATTAAATTAAGAGTAGACATTTGGTTGATTGTTTGAGTGTGTTTTATATTTTGTAATCTACTTTAGTATCAAAACAGAAATATTACAATGTAAAATTATGTAACTTAAAGACGTAATATTATAACTTCACTAGCCATGACACAACGTAGAGCTTTTCTAAAATCTGCAGCTTTAGCAGCACTCTCAACTCCCTTTTTATCGTTCGACTATAAGCAAGACTGGTCATTGTCACCACTTCTTAAATCATTTGAGAATTCTGAAGACTATTGGAATATGGTCCGAAAACAGTTTCCACTAAAAGAAGGGCAGACCTATTTTAACAATGGGACCATGGGGCCTACACCAGGTTACGTGCTAGATACCATGATTAACCACATGCTGCATTATAACAAGGAAGCGGCAACTATTGATTATAAAGACGGCTCAGGACCAGAATTACTCAGTGGTTATTTTCCTTATGTTGAATTGCGTACAAAATTAGCTAAACTCATTAACTGCAATTATCAAGAAGTCTCCTTGACCCAAAATGCCACATTTGGGATGAATTATGTTGGTATGGGTCTTGACCTAAAAGCAGGGGATGAATTGCTCAACACCAATCAAGAGCACGGTGGAGGCTTCGGTGCTTGGCAAACTTTGGCAAAACGTAAAAGTTGTATCTATAAACAAGCGGTTATGCCAATGCCAGCTAATGATCCTCAAGAGATTATCGATGCCATATTCAAAGAGGTAACACCAAAAACCAGAGTAATAGCCGTACCACACATTGTGTCTGTATACGGCACTGTTATGCCGGTAAAAGAAATCTGTGCCGAAGCTAGACGACGTGGTATTTTTACTGTGTTAGATGGTGCCCAATGTGTAGGGCACATTGATGTGGATGTTCAAGATATTGGCTGCGACGCCTATTACAGCAGTTTACACAAATGGTTATTGGCACCTGCAGGAAGTGGGTTGTTATACGTCAATAAAGATGTGGTCACTGATATTTGGACTACCGTAGCCAGTTATAATTGGGACAATGAAGATGATCATGGCTTCCGATTAATGCAAAATGGTACAGGAAACCCAGCTATGATTGCAGGTTATAATGCTGCAGTAGAATTTTTTAATACTATAGGTAAAGACAAATGGTTAGCACGGATTAAGGAGTTAGGACACTATTTGCGCAGTGGCTTAAAAACAATGCCACATGTTACGATATCATCTTCTACCAACGAAGCCATGGCTGCTGGGATTACGACCTATGCTGTAAAAGGCTTAACAGGCCCCGAACTTCAAAAAACACTATGGGAAAAAGAACGATTGCAACCGCGTTCTGTAGGTGAGGACCTTATGCGGCATTCGGTACACATTTATAATTCTAAAGCTGAGATTGATAAAGCGTTGAATGTTATCCAAACATTAGGGTAATAAACAACTAAATCTTAAAATGGAATAGCTTAAAAGTGTTTCAAGGGTTATCTTTGAACAAATTTTGTTAGTGGAATTACTCTCCGACTTTCTTTTTATTTCTGCGCTAGTCTTTGTAGCTCTTTATATATATACCTTATATAAGGCCAAGGATAAAGGGTTACATAAAACTATTTTGATTTTATTTTTTGCAATACTTGGGTTTGTTTTACTAGATTATTACGCTTATTTGCATCAAGTAAAAAGCATAAGATATTTAAGTTTTTTACCCTCACATAGTTCAAAATTTATCTTAGGGCCTTTTTTACTTGTCTATATAAAAGCACTATTTTTTGAGGATAAAAAGGTTTTAAAATCAAGTTATAAATACTTTATTCCATTCATACTATTCTTTAGTGTTGTTAGCGTTCCGTATTACATCCATACAATTTTTAGTGATTTTGATTCAGCCTATGTATCTTGGATTATAGATAATGGCCAAATCATTCGAGTTATATCGGATTTGGTATTGTTATCCTTTTTAATTCTTTGTTTTAGAACTTTTTCAAACTTTAAAGCTGCTCTTAAGTGTCAGTATTCACATATTGAGCACAACAATTTTATATGGGTTCGTTATTTGTTAATAGCTACAACAATGATTACTCTATTGGACATTTTCTTTGTAGGTAACCAGTTAATATTTAATATTTTTAATTTAAGAACGCAAAATATAGTTGTAGCTTTATTAGGACTTTCATTAATATATGGAGCCTATTATGGTGCTCGGCAATCTAAAGTCCTTATACCATACTTTTTGTTAGATAAACAAACTGAAAATGAAACACCTAATCAAGCATTGATTGGTAAGCAAGAAAAAGAATTTGAAACTTTAGCATCTTTACTAGAAAAGTCAATAAGAACTGAAAAACCTTATTTAAATGAAGATCTCACTCTTAATTCTTTAGCGCAACTTATTGGGACAACCGATAAAAAATTATCAGCGTTGCTCAATAGTTATCTAGACACTTCTTTTTACAATTATATTAACCATTACAGAATAGAGGCTTTCAAGAAAATGGTGCAAAACCAAGACTATCAAGAATATACCATTGAAGGGATTGCTAATGACTGTGGCTTTAAATCTAAAGCTAGTTTTTACAGACTTTTTAAAAAGGAAACTGGTTTATCCCCTTCAGAATATATTAAATCAAAGAAATAATATAATTTCTTGTCTCATTAGATGCAGTGAGACTCTGAGTCCTTAAGATTTGTATTGTTTTGCATTTTAATCAAAAAATGTAAACAAAATGAAATCAAAATTATCAATTAAACAATGTGTTATTGGCTTTATTGTCTTAATTACTATTGCTACTTCAGCAGTATCTTGTAAAATGATGTCCGAAATTAATCATGTTTTAGGGAAGCATACCGAGGTAGTCGACACCTCTCAATTTAAAGTTTTCTACGGAAAATTAGCAATTACACATATCAATGTGCTATCTGAGGATTCAGAATTAATGATACCTAATCAAACGGTATTAATAAACGGCAATAAAATTGAAGCCATAGGGGATTCTATTCATATTGCGAGTGATTATAAAGTCATAGATGGTAGTAAAAAATATCTTATCCCTGGGCTGATAGATTCTCACGTGCATATTAAAAAAAGTAAAAACGATTTACTATTGTATTTGGCTAACGGTATCACACAAGTCGGAGAGATGACAGGAATGAAAGAGCATTTTGAATACCAAATGGAAATCGAGAATGGAACTTATTTAGGTCCTAAGACATATATAGCGTCACCTAAAGTTAGTAGTCAAAAAGGTCTTAATGCAACTTTTAGAAGTTGGTTTGAAAGGAGACAACAGAATTACCCATCGTCCAATAAAGCCCGAAAGGCTGTTAGAAGTTACAAAGCTAAAGGCTATAAGGCCATAAAAATAAGTTCAGACCTTTTTGACAGGGAAATCTACTTTGCAGTTATAGATGAAGCTAAAAAACAAAACATGCCAGTAATTGGTCATTTGCCTCCTTATGTATATATGAAAGATTTTTACAGTTCAGGGCAATCGCAGATGTCCCATATTGCATCGATCACCCAATCCGAAATGAATGAATATGGTGGTGTGAATGCGGAAAATGCAGAAGAGTTTTTAGAGTCTTTCAAAGCTAAGGCAGATAGTATTGCCATTAAATTAAAAGAAAGTAATATCACGGTAAGTTCTACCATTTGGATATATGAAAGTATGCCTAAGCAAGATTTTGATCTTACTAATTTCCTTAAAACTATTGAGCTACCGTATCAAAACCCAGGTTGGGTAGAAGGGTCTAAAATATCTGGAGGTTGGTTGCCAGGACGTGGTAACTCATATGAAAATCCAAATAATTTAGATACAGAAAGCAAACGAAAAAGCGAAATATTTTGGACGACTCAAACAGAGGCTATTTATGTCATGACACGTGCCTTGATTCGACATGGGGTGACGATTACAGCAGGAACAGATGCGCATGGGGCTAATGGAGCAATACCTGGGTTTTCTTTACATGATGAACTAGAATCTCTAAATAAAATCGGTATGAGTAATGCGCAAGTATTGCAAGCATCAACTTTGGCGCCGGCAAAATGGATGAATATCACCAGCGGTAAAATAAAATCTGGTTATAACGCTGATCTTGTTATATTAAATAAAAATCCATTGACGAATATTAGGCACACAAGAACGATTGAAGCTGTTATTGCTAACGGAAAATTTATCGATAAAAACACTACTGATGCTATGCTCAAAGCGGTTAAGGAGGCTAACAACAGAAGTAGGGAAGTACCTATTAATGCCTATCTTAATTAGTATTAAGAAAGATTATTATATATGCCTTTAACGGTTTATAGTGTTTGTATCAAAAATTAGTGGTTTTGTGGCAATCTTTGTTTTCGAATTACTATAAATTGATAGAAGTGATCCAAGGCGGATTATATATTAACTTAAAGCAAACGAATTATGCCTAAACCATGGCAAGATAAAGCAGAAGGTAATTGGAATATTGCCAAAGGAAAATTAAAACAAGAATGGGGAGATCTCACAGATGATGATCTGGACTACAAAGAAGGTCAGGAAGATGAATTACTTGGCCGAATACAAAAGCGTACTGGGGAGACCAAAGAACGCATTAATGATTTTTTAGATAGTCTCAAATATTAATATTCATAATAATACATAGAAAATCCCGTCTTACACGGGATTTTTTTTATGCTTTATAATCTGGTAAGCTACTTCATTAAATAAACAAAGGGAATTGAAAGATGCGTTACATCATTAATTCCCTTTGGTATCCTAATTCCTTCAGTTGGCATTATCCGTCGAAGTTCAATGGGTCTATTTTCAGCTGTTTAACTTAAGCACCCCAATTAAGATGACTAAATATAGGAAAAATAGTTGATATAACCAAGTGTATTGCACTAAATTCTATATGAGTGGTTTTCAATCTCTAATGTTTTATGGAATTCATTCTTTAAGCCATTTTATACTTCTTATGTTTGCACCGTTTTATTAAAAATCACAAACAGATAATTATGAGTAAAGTAAGAGAAAATGACGTTGTAAAAGTACATTACACAGGTAAACTAAGTAATGGACAGGTATTTGACAGCTCATTAGAAAAAGAGCCATTAGAAGTTTCATTAGGTCAAGGTCAATTGATACCAGGATTTGAAAATGGACTTATTGATATGGAAGTGAACGAAAAGAAAACAATTACAATAGGTAAGAAAGATGCTTATGGCGAGGTTAACTCTGAGCTTTTTCATAAAGTACCAAAATCAAATTTACCTGAAGATATTAAGCCAGAAGTTGGTATGGGCTTGGTAGGTTCTAGCGCAGATGGATCTCAACAGCAATTTAGAGTTGCAAAAGTTGAAGCTGAGGAGGTTATCTTAGACGCCAATCATCCCTTGGCAGGTCAGGATTTGGTGTTCGACCTTCAGTTGGTTGAAATATTATAGAAAAGCAAATCCAAACTATATATATATAAAACGTCTTACCGCATTGGTGAGGCGTTTTTTATTTCCCTTTTTTAACCTGTTCGCGTTCCCAAAGTGTTGGACTCCCAAAAAGGATATTCAAGGTCTTTTTTGGACGTTTCCAGACATCTACCACTAAATCTCCCCAAGCATGAAATACTAAATACAAGGGGTTGAACGAGTTTACTGGTTTTGTAATACCATAAATGGCCTGTTCATTTTCAGCTTTAAAAGACCCAAACATACGATCCCATATAATTAGAGTAGAACCGAAATTTTTATCGATATACTCATCATTTACAGCATGGTGCACACGATGGTGAGATGGAGTTACAAAAACGTATTCAATAGGTCTTGGAAGTTTACGTATCAATTCGGTATGAATCCAAAATTGGTAGAGGATTTCTAGTTGGTGCACAATAATAAACACAACTGGATCGAAACTTAACATAATCACTGGTAAAAAGAAGACTAGCTTTAGGTTTTGCACCCAAGATAAGCGAAAAGAAGTTGAGAAATTATAATATTCAGAACTATGGTGTACCACGTGTGTAGACCACCAAAAACGCTGAAAATGTGAGATTCTATGCGACCAGTACCTCACAAAATCCAGACACACAAAACAAAGTAAATAAGACCACCATGTATGTGGAATACTCCAAGGGGTGATGTTGTAGCAAATAACAACAATGTAAAAAATACCGACTTTGGTTAGTGCATTGACAAACAAATTACCAAAACCGATAGTGGCTGAGGCTAAAAAGTCTTTGCCGTGATAAAGTTTTTTATTCTGTTTTGTTGAGAGATAATATTCTATAGCCACCAAAAGGAACATTATAGGTGCAGCAATCCAAATAATAGTATTAAAATCTAATTGAAGTAAGGCGTCTAGGGTAAGCTTCTTGTTTTCGATGCTAGGGTAAATTATAAATATTCTTAATAAAAGTAAAAGCGTATTAATTTAGTATAAGCGCCATTACTATAGTTTTTAACGAAAAATCTGCAAGTTACGTATTCAAAAGTGAACTAAAGTATTGTTGGTCATATAATACAGAAAACTTTTGCGTAATGTTATTTATTAATCCCATTAACTTACCAAAAGCTTTGTCTTTATAGCTTTTAAGAAATGAGTAAAAGGATTTTTAAATGCTGACTCATAATAATCTGTTTTTAAAACAGAACGAAATTTATTACTTTGGTGTTTCGGTAATTTAAATTACCAGCCTTAAATATGCTAAAACTATAACGCCTTTGAATAAACTACTATATAACCTACTCCTTTTATTATTTGTAATTACTCAAGGGTTTAGTCAGGATATTGCTATTAAAAAGCATTATGAAAAGATACTAGTGTCTAATGACACTTCTTTTGTGAGGAATGTGAGTATTATATTTAAGAAAATGGATAATTCTACTGTTTTTCCAATTTTCTACGACACTAAACTAGAGAAGGTTTCAAACATTCAAGTTTATTATAAGAAGGGTAGAAAGTATAAACCTGTAAAGAAAGTTAGGGTAGAAGAAAAAGAACTAGAATTGGACTATATCTCTAGTAAAAGTGTTAAATCTGTAATTCTTTTCCCAGAGTATGAAGCCAAAATAACATATACGGTTGAATGTCCAGAGTTAATGTACTTCTCTAATCTTCCGCTTTTTTCATATAATGCTACAGACACACTCGAATACGATATTCAAATACCTAATAAATTCTCCTTCCTACACAATACCATTCACTCTGACTCACTTAATTATATGGTAATGGATTCTACAGCTATTGACAGTTTTATTAAGTACAATATTGCTGCAGTACCCAAAAAAGCAAAGACAGATATTTTAACTTTGTTTGGGATATATAAGGATCAGAGAAATCCATTGATAAGAACTTTAGTCGTTCCAAAACCTTACAACAACAATGGTAGAAAATACATAAATGATTGGTATCTAAATGAGGTCGATAAAAGAAAAGGCTTAAGCCCTAGAGCACAAGCAAAGATTAATGAGCTTACACGAGGCGTATCTGACAAAAAGAAAATTATTGAAATTTTATATAATTATGTACATCACAATTTTAAGTATGTTGCTATTGAAATAGGCATGGGTGCATTTATTCCGTCACATGTAAATGATGTATATAATAATAAAGAAGGCGATTGTAAGGATCTTTCAAATTTTCTATCAGAAGCATTGACCTTTAAAGGTATACATAGTGATATAGCGCTTGCTGCAACATTTCATCATATTAGCGATTGTGATTTCCCCTCTCTGATTTCTGCTAATCATGTTGTTTGCATTGCATATCTAGATAATGAGCCAATTATTTTAGACCCGACCGACCCTATTCATTATATGGAATCACCCGTAGAAAGTCTTCAAAACAGAACAATTTTAATTATCAATAAAGAGGGTGGAGATTGGTTAAAAGTGAAAGCCAATAGTAATCAGCAAAATTTAATCGAATATAACATCGATTTAAAGGTAAATTCAGAAAAGACCATAATTGATGGTAATTTTTCAGTAAACTATCATGGCATTTCTGGTAATTTTCTAAAAAGAGAATTTCATTATCTTAATGATAATGATGAGATTAATTTAACAAAAGATCATTTAATATCTGTTTTTGGCAATCATTCTGTGTCAGATTTCACCATTAAAAAATCAAATAAAATCATAGAGGCCAAGGGAAGTCTTAGTATTAATAGTAGAATTTTTAATGATGCTGAAAATCAGATATTGATACTTGATTTTTTACCACGCCTTATAGAAGCAGAAGAAAGAGACGAAATGATAGTAGGCAGCCATTTGGGTACAAACTATGAAAAGGTGTTAAAATTAAGAATAGAATTAGATCAACCATTTTTAGATTTTGAGCCGAAAGAATTAAATAGCACTAAAAATGGTGTCGATTTAAACTTGAAAATAGAAAAGACTTCTGATACTGTCATTGACTGTGTCTATACCTTTAATATAGACCATCAATCTGTTGAAGCTAATAATTTAGAAATTATAAATGAAACGATTCAATCATTTAATACTACAATAAATGAACCTATTATACTTAAAAAGAAAGGTTAAGCCCATAATCATAGTGATTTTTGCTTCATTGGCTTGCTTTAGTTTTATATCTAAGGACTCTTCTTCAGAGAATGATTTTTTAGAGATATGTAAAAAATCTGATGCCTACTTTATCCATAACTATACTGATATAGCCTTTACAAAAAACTGGAGTGGTAGTTATAACAAAACGGTTTCGATTGTCACAAAATTGGTAGTTAATAATAGTATTGGTGTAGATAAATACGCATATTTAGATTTGTCTGAATTTGTAAGTAATAATATTAAGAAGATTGATGTAAAAACTTTAAAAGTAAACGGTTCGGTTATAGAATTAGACTCTAGCCTTGTATTTCCTAAAAAAGCAAGGAACGAGGACTTTGGTGCAATACATTATCCTATTCCTGGAGTTGAACCTGGTGATACTATTTCTACAAGTTATACCTATTCAGAAAATTTAAGAAAATATGAAATGAATGGGTTTGGCTATCTCTATTCCGAGTTGCCAAGTTTAACTACGGAATTCACAATTCGAAGCACTCCTTCACTTACAGTTATGTACAAGCAGTATAACGAATTTCCCGATCCAGAGGTAGTTACAAACAAAAACTTAATTTATTGTCAATTTAAAATGAACAATGTCATAGGGTTAAAACCAAATGAGTATACCTGTATACCTTGCGAATTGCCATATATGTACTACTCTTTAGATACAGAAAATAGTGAACTGACAACATGGAAAGATGTCTATAATGAAGAATTTAATTTTATTACCCAACCATTGTCAATTGACTCAAATAATTCTACCTATTACAACCGGTGGAAGAGAAGAGTATTGGGCGAGGCTAAGGATAGTAGTAAGTACCATCAGTTTAAAAAGCTACATAAGTATATATTGGACGAATTTGATGTAGAGGACTTAGAAGGTAGTGAAATCGTAAAATCAGATGGTTACTTCTTAAAACAAAATCGTTTCGACCCCTTAAGTATACGTCGTATGTATAGGCGTATGTTAGAGGATTTGGAAATAGACTATTGGGCTGTATTTGCAAGGAGTAAGCGGGCAGGGGCGATAGATCCAGATTACATAAGGAAGGGAGAGTTTGATCATATTTTTTTCGCATATAGAGACGATAACAATCGAATGAATTTATTATATCCGCATGATACTCAGTATAAATATCAAATTAATGAAATACCTACTTCCTTATACAATACTCAGGCGATAATGGCAAAGCCAATTCTTTCGGACAAGGAGAAAAAAAAGAATAGATTTATCGATCTCGATCTAGAATTAGCCGAAGCAGATTCAGTATCTATCAACTTGGTTAAGTTACCGAGTCCGTCAGCAGACCATAATAAAGTCAACCAATTAATCTATAGTAAAGTAGATTTGGTCAATAAGAAGACACCTTTAAAGTACCGTTTTTCAGTTTCAGGTGGCATGTTTACAGAATTACAAGCTTTTTTTACACTATTAGAGAATAATAAAGAAATGAGCGACCTTTATGATGCGGTATGGGAAGTAGAAGGAGATAAAGAAGCGATAGTTATAGATTCTATTACTGATTATAGTTTTAAAGAAGTGAATCCGTTTAGCTATACCATGAGTGCTACGGGGAGTTTAAAAGAGGTGATTAGTTTTTTAAACGATGATTTAGTGAGTATTTCATTAGAGCATATACTTGATCATAATCAGGTAGAAAGTGAAGATGGTACTCTAGACTTTAATTATTATTTAGATTTTGGTTATACAGACCAATTTATGGCCATTTTTAGTTTTCCTAGTGATATTGAGATTTTAGGTATTGATGATTACAATGAAAGTATAAAGAATGATACAGGTGAATATTCCTTTAATTTAAAGCATATTGGGGGGAATGAAGTCACATTGCAATCCATTTATAAAATCAATAGCGATATAATACCTAAGGACGATTTGTCCAATTTGGAAGCCATAAACCAATTAACAAATAAAATAAAGAACAAGCGCTTAGTTATAAAAATAAAAAAATGATAAAACTTATTGGTAGCAAGCTTCTTAAATACAAAAAATAGAAGCATATTTCACGTATATTTGGTAAACCAACCAACTTCCTTTACAATTGACACTATTAAAACGAGTTCTACTCATAGCGTTATTATTTCTTTCCAATAGAGCGCAAGCCCAAGACCAACTAACTAGCGAGGAAGCCCTAGCCAAATATAATGAGATTAAGCAGACGATTAGGTCCAAAAAATTGGCGTTCACCAGTGAAACCTATTGGTCATACTATTTTAAATTAGATGGTTTAGTAAAACAAATGCCCCATAATCACGAGGTTGTTTCTCTTTATTATTACAATACAGGATATAATTTTAGGTATTTAGGTTTACCAAAGGAAGCTATAAAAAAATACAAACAATTTTTTAAGTACCATGATGATCATGATTACCATTTAACAGCGAAAGAAAAGGAATACTTTATTCACTATCGGGCACACTCCTATGGTTATTTAGCTGATATGTATGCCAAAGCGTCGTATTTGGATAGTGCAAATATTATGCACCAAAATAATATAAAGCTGACAAGCAATATAAAAAAATTAAACCATGCATCGGCCCTCAATAATTATGGTTTGTTCTTTTATTGGACTAAGAAGGAGTTAGATTCTGCATTAATATATTTTAATAAATCTTATGAGCTTACAAAAACGATTTTGCCTATCGATCATTTACTAGGAAGCGTAAGAGATAATATTGCAGATGTTTATGTAGAACAAGGCAAAATAGATGAAGCCAACACCTTGTATCAGGAGAATTTTGAATATTATAAAACATCAGAAACTGAAGCTTACAATGGAATAGATTCTAAGCGACTGGTGGCTGCCGGTGTGCAGCTCATAGATACGTCCATTGAACTTGGGGAGTTGAACTTAGTCGAGACTATCTTAGATCAAATGAATGCGATACTAGACGATACTACTGGTACTATAAGACTATTTCCCATTTCTAAACTTCACTATTTACAGGCCAAAGAGCGTGTCTTATTGGCGCAAAACAAAACCGAAGAGGCCTATATGGTGGCTAAAGACGTTAAACACTTATCCGACAGTATAACGGCTATAGACAATGCCAATAAAAATACTGTGGAATCCACCATTAGTGAGTTAACGTTTCAACGATTAAAAACCGAACACCTATTAGAAAAGCAAGAAAAGGAAAGTAAAATATACAATCAGCGCTTAAAACTCTGGATTGTCTCCATCACTTCGATTGCAATATTAGGGTTTATCATCGCTTTATATATGCGTAGAAAGCAACGACTGGTCAATGCACGTATAAAGCAGCAGGTGACCGAATTACAGAACGAAAAACTAAATACTGAAATAGAAGCAAAGCAGCGCGATTTATCGGATTTTGCCATAAACCTAACACAAAACCAAGCTTGGGCTGCGGAACTGGCTGATAAGTTAGAGCAATTAAAAACCACCAAAGGGCGAGAACGCAAAAAGCTATTCGATGCCTTTGAGCAAGATGTACAGAATAAAATACGTTTCGATGATAATACAAAGGAGTTTTACCAACGCTTAGATACACTTAGTGACGCTTTTTACAGTAAGCTACAAAATGAGTTTCCTAAGCTCAGTAAAACAGAAAAACGCTTGTGTTCCTTAATCCGTCTTAAAATGGACAGTCACGATATTGCAACATTGCAGAACATAACAGTGTCCTCTTTAAATACAAGCCGCTATCGTTTACGAAAGAAACTAAATTTAGCTCCAGAAGAGGATCTCGATGAGTTTATACAAGGGTTGTAAAAGGCCCTACTTAGTTAATGGGGTGCTCTTTTTTGTGAAGGGGTAGGGTAGCGGAATAAAATGTATATGGAACAGTTCAGAATTGTGGTAAATGTTTTATAGCTTCGCTAAAGCTTCTATTTTTTTAAAAACAAGAACCTTATACATAGCACTGACAGGGACTTTAGTCGTTTCAATATACAAATGTGTTTTGGTGGTTTTTGTAACACGTTCTAAATTGGCAATGTATGATTTATGTGTGCGTTGGAAATTTTCAGATAATAGCGTTGTAATATTAATAAGTGTTTCGGAGATGAGATACATTCTCGCATCCGTAAAAATCTTCAAATAATTTCCAAAACTCTGAATGTACAATATTGACATAAAGGGAATATTAACAGGAACACCATCGTGTTTTATTTGAAGTGCTTCATTTTCTGTGTTCTTTTCAGGTGGTGTTATTTTTGAAGCCACAACTTTGTTTATGGCTTTTAAAAAACGTTCAATCTTAATCGGTTTTAGTAAATAATCGACAACACCATAGTTATAACTTTCTAAGGCATACTCTGAATACGCCGTCGTTAAAATAACTTTGGGTGGTTTTATCATAGAACGCAAAATTTCCATGCCGTTAAGTTCTGGCATTTGTATGTCAAGAAAGATAAGGTCTACATCATTTTGCTGAACGAAATTGACAAATTCAAGAGGATTACCAGTACTTAAAACCAATTCAAAGTTGTCAATTTTAGAACAATACTCTTCTAACACTTTACGTGCCAACACTTCATCATCTATAATACCAATTTTAACCATGCTCTGTGTATTAGTGTACGTTTAAATCTATGGATAAATTTACTTCATATTCTTTTTTTCTATCATCAATTTCTAATGTGTGAGCATCAGGATATAATAGTTTTAAACGTCTTTTTACATTGTCTAGACCCATGCCTTTTCTTTTTGAGGTCGTATCCATTTTGGGCTTAGAATTAGCTAGTAGAAAATGAAGTGTGCTATTTTTAACTGTGGCAGAAACACTAATTGTACTTTGCTCATTGGTACTTTGAGCACCATGTTTAATGGCGTTTTCAACAAATGAAATGAGTAACATTGGAGCGATCTTTAGGCCCAATACATCTCCATCAATCGAAAACTCAATACTACAGCGTTTGCTCAATCTTTTTTCTTCAAGTAACAAATAGTTTTCAATAAATTCTAGCTCTTCCTTTAATAAAACCATATCCTTTTTAGAACTTTCTAATTGATATCGCATTAATTCTGAAAGCTGCATCACAAGATCAGGAGTTTCTGGTGATTGCTGTCTAGACAGTGCATAAATACTATTTAAGGAGTTGAATAGAAAATGAGGATTTACCTGCTCTTTTAAATAGGTAAGCTCCAGCTCTTTTTGTAATTTTTCTTTCTCGTCATTTTCTCTTCGGACTATTATATTTCGCCTTAAAAAAAAAGCAGCCATACCAGTGCCTGTAGTGTAAACAAGAAAAGAAGACATTTTAGTAATACCAACCCAGTTAAATTCCGGATATATTTTTATACTGACTCCAATAAATATAGCTCCAATAAGCAGGAGTCCGTATAAAACATATTTTTTCTTATCAAAAAAATATGGGATAAGCACAAAATGATTGACCCATATAACTACCATAATACTGATGGTATAACCAAGCCCCCATAAATAAAAAGAATAAAGTGTCTCATGTTTATCTATAAGCATCCATCCACCTAATAGCTCAAGGATGAGCACCAATACAAAGGCACCTATGTTAAGGAGTAGTGTTTGCTTTAAAGAGGTTTTATTCATAAGTACTTTTATTAAAATCTAATAAAGATACTATCTATAGCTAAAAATGTCACGATTTCTTTACAAAAGGGGGATATCAATGACGACATGCTTTTGTCATTTAATTGTTGGGTTTATCAACTTTAAGGTATTAAACATTGATTATACTCTATTTTTAGACAACACTTAATGAATAAATCTAAACCAAATATTTATAAATAATGAAAAGCATGAAAAATATAACAGCACTACTACTTATACCTCTTCTTTTTCTTGCATGTAAAAACGAACCAAAAACGGACGCTGAATCATTAAACACTTTAAGTCCAAAATATGAAACGTACAATTACACTGGATTTACAAAAGAAGAGATTTATGGATTCCATAAACACATTCACGAAGGTGGACGCTGGACTACATATGGTGATTTAGAACGCTATTTTTATCTGAACTTTTCCGAAGTACAGAACCACTCGCGCATACTTAGGTCGGATACGCCAAAAATTCTAGAAGAAACACCAAGAGATGATGTGAAGAATTTTATGCTGCCTGCAGATTTAAAAAAAGGAGGCGGACTATCATTAAATGACTATGTACAGCAAGTAGAAGTTAATGGTTTAATAATCATTCATAAAGGCAACATCGTCTTTGAAGGTTATCCAAGAATGTTCCCAACCGATTTGCACGTTAATTTTTTAATCACTCAAGTCTTTGTGAGTACTTCAGTAGCTATTTTGGAGGATAGAGGTTTAATCGATACTAGCAAACCTATAGATGACTATTTTGAAGCTCTTAAAGGCTCAGGTTGGGAAGGTGTTCCCGTAATCGATATTCTTGCTATGAGTTCTGGAATTGAGCGTGCGCCATTGGAGAACTATGAGAAAAGTTTTGACCCAATTGAAGATTTGGCTACCGCGAATTCTGACACCCCTTCAGGAACAGAATATCAATTTTCGAATGCTGATACGATGCTATTAACCTTACTCGTTGAAAAAATTAGCGGTCTTATGTTTAAAGATTTTGTGGAACAAGAAATTTGGAATAGGATAGGAGCAGCGTATAGTGCGCTTTTAGGAAACAACACTAATGGAACATCTTTGTCGTATCTCGCTGGCATGTCAACAACGCTTCGAGACCTTGCTCGATTTGGTTTGGCGTTTACACCCAGTGGTAGAAAAAGCGACAATCCATTAATTTCTGATGCACACTTAACTAAAATCCGAGATGTGAATGAAAACCTTAAAGTAACATCACGTTCTTTAGGAGAGGATATTTATAAAAGTTATCAATGGGGCGCAGTTTACGAAGATGGTGATTTTTATAAAGGCGCACATGGCGGACAAGGTCTTTATATATCGCCTTCTAAAGATTTGGTTATTGCATTTTTCGGAACTTCCAATATGGATCGCGAAAGGAATCAACTTGATGTCATTTCTCGACAACTTTCCAAATCTGGACTGTTCGATATTGAGTAAAATGACTAAAAAAAATAATATGAAATATCAAGGCTTAAGTAAACAAATACTAAAACCCATGAAAAGCAAAACAGGACTACTACTATTAATTTTTCTTATACAATTAAATAATAGCTTTAGTCAAGAGACCAATGGCTCTTCTTTAGTATTACCACAAATTCAAGTTGTTCCAATACAAGATTCTAAGACTGAAAGAAACTATGAATTGTATATAGAATTGCCAGAAAGTTATTCAGAGAACGAAAACAAATCGTATCCTGTTCTTTATTATACAGATGCGATGTGGCATCTCGAAATGCTATCTGGTTCTTCAGAATTTATACTAGAAGATGTTATTCTAGTTGGGATTTCCTGGCAGAAGGGCATTTCAGAAGATTTAATGCAAAAGTATGGAGCACATGCCAGCCGATTTACCGATTATTCCTTCTGGAAAAAAGCCAATCCTAATCATCCCTTACTTAAATTTGGCGAAGCTAAAAATCACTTGACCTTTATTCGCAACGATGTTATCCAATACGTAGAGAACAACTATCGTACTGACCCAAACAGTCGTTCCTATTTCGGTTACTCACTCAGTGGTGCATTTGGTGCTTATATATTATTGACACAACCTGATACGTTTCATAATTACATTCTTGGCAGTCCATTAAATAAAGGCTTAGTGCCTTACCTTACTGAGATTAATGCTGAACTAGGAACTGTAGAGTCAAATAAGAACACTGCATGGCATGCTAACGTATTTATCGGCTATGGTACCTTAGAAAAAGATAAAGACGAACCTATCGACGACTATCTTAACTTACTGGATGACAGAAAAAATTTAAGCTTATCCATTCAAAATAAAGCCATTGATGGTGATCATAGTACAGCCTTCCCAATGGTTGCTGTACAAAGTGTTGCTTGGTTGTCGTCCATGATGAATCCTATTTCAAATACTACCGAAGAGCTCTCATTTTGGTCGATGCCGCATCTCAATAATCCATATGTCAGTACAACACCAGAGGACAGAAAAGACGGCATATTGGTTGATACATTATCAGTAAATAGCAATGATAAAAACGCAATGATAAACCTTTCACAAGAAATCTTTGAAAGCAAACATGGAAGCTATGATGCCTTACTCATTTCACACAAAAACAAACTCGTTTATGAATCCTATTACAAAAAGGGCCGCATCAATGTACCTCATGGGCAAGCATCAGCTGTAAAGGCGTATACCAGTTTGGTTTTAGGTAGAGCCATTCAAATGGGTTACTTGTCTATGGAAGATCTAAACAAACCCTTGATGAGTTTCCTTAAAGATACTGATCCCCAAAAACTTACCGAAGGCGCAGAAAAAATCACACTTCATAAAGCACTGACCATGCATGGTGGACTCAATATAGATAGCGATAAATGGAAAGCCATTGAGAAAGATTCACTACGCCTAAAAGGCCAAGGCTTTGTTAAAACCTTATTTGAAGAAAGCGCACCCATAACTTCCGCGTCTCAGACCTATTTGTATGGTAATTATAACCCAATGTTGGTGATGACAGTCATTGACGCTGTTGTTCCAGGAACAGCTGAGGACTTCATTAAGACAGAGCTATTGGACAAACTCGGTATTACAAATTACAAATGGTCCACACATAGTAGTGGTTTTCCAGAAGCAGGATGGCGTGCCAGTCTCTTGTCTCGCGATATGCTCAAATTAGGTCATTTGGTTCTTAATAAGGGCAAATTAAACGGCGAACAACTTATTTCTGAGGACTATCTTGCCAAAGCTACCAGTGGCATTGTGAAACCTACTCAAGATTGGATGCCCAAAGACTATCGTTATGGTTATTTTTGGTATCAAACACCTATAATGGTTGGTGATAAAAATTATGATGCCACCTTTGCTTGGGGAGGTGGCGGACAACGTGTTATCGTGATAGAAGAACTTGAGGTAACCATTGTCATTTCTGGTCATGATGGTGATGATAAAATAATGACTCAAATTTCTGAAATTGTTATACCTGCGTTTGTAAAACACTAATACTATTTGGTCAAAAGCTCATTTTAAATAATACTTTCGGTTAAACGAAGAGAAACCAATTAGCTCAAAAGAGATTCACGAATACCTATTAAAAAATATAAACCACATGAGTAAAGGGTAGAGTAGTGGTGGTAAAATCGTGCTTGCGAGATTCACGAATACCGATTTGATGAAATGATTCTCCACGTGAGTAAATGTGTGTGGAATGGTTTATAAAGTGTAAATTTGTTTTAACAATTCAATTTATTAAGTTCTTTAAAAAACATATAATAAGTTGAAAATTGTTTTATGAAATTGTGTATATTATCCATTTGAAAATAATACTT
This sequence comes from Winogradskyella sp. A3E31, assembly GCF_046720935.1. Classification (NCBI taxonomy): domain Bacteria; kingdom Pseudomonadati; phylum Bacteroidota; class Flavobacteriia; order Flavobacteriales; family Flavobacteriaceae; genus Winogradskyella; species Winogradskyella sp. A3E31. The sequence continues at coordinate 136,470 of NZ_JBHNWH010000005.1, read as the reverse complement.
TGACACCAGTGCCAACAACAAATCTTATAAAAAAATCTTTAGAATCTATTAGTATTGAAACACTTAATGGAACTAACTTTAATAAAAATGATTTTGCGAGAAAGATAATAAACTATCCTGCTATGATGGTTCCTAGTGTTCAAGAATCAATCATTAAACACCTTGTTTCTTCTCTACCAAATAATGCATCACTGATTGATCCATTTATGGGAGCTTCTAGTACATTAGTTACTGCAATGAAGTATGGTATAAATGTATCAGGACAAGATATAAATCCACTATCAATTCTAATTAGTCAAGTTAAAACCAATATTTATACTGATAATATCATAGAGCAATTCAACTCTTTATTGACTTCAATTTCTCGTTCTTGGTCTATTAAACCAGATGCTCAATTTAAAAATATAAATAAGTGGTTTAAAGAAGATGTTCAAGTAGAATTGTCTCAAATATCACGAGCAATTAAAAGAAGTGACGATTTATATTTTAGAAAGTTTTGTTGGGTAACGCTTGCGGAAGTAATTAGATTGACAAGCAATGATCGTACTTCAACATTCAAAATGCACGTTAGACCTATTGAAGAAATTAATCGGAGAGAGTTATCACCAATGCAATACTTCGAAAAGATTGGTAAACGAAGTATAAATGATTTATTAAATCTTAAGTCTGTGTTACAAGAAAAAGGATTAATAGAAAATGACTCTTACGTTCGCAATATTGAAGTTAAATGGGGAGATTCTAAAAAGGGACTTGTTTCAGAAAGAATACATAATTTATTAGTAACATCACCACCATATGGTGATAATCAAACAACAGTAACTTATGGGCAATTCTCATATTTACCACTGCAATGGATTCCTGTAAGTGATATTGATGACACCATAGATTTTGATTATTTATCCGTTATTCAAACGATTGATAAAAATAGCTTAGGTGGTAAAAAAGCAAATAACTATTCGGAGATTGAAGAATCGTTATTTGCTAAATCTAAAACTCTTAAATCCTTCTTTGATAAGTTAAATAAAGAGGAGAAATATAAAGCTATGAAAGTAGTTGTATTTCTTAATGATTTAGATATTACAATAGATAATTCATTAAATAAATTATCTGATGAAGCTTATTTAGTTTGGACTGTTGGAAACAGAAATGTCAATAACAGAGAGGTTGAAAATGACAAAATTTTAAGAGAATTAATGAACTCAAAACGAGTGAGTCATATTACCGATTTAAAAAGAGATATTCTTGCGAAAAGAATGCCAGAAAAAAATAATTTTTCTAAAACTATGAGTAAAGAAAAAATTTTAATCTTTAAGAAGTAAAAAATAAATGGACGAAGATTATCATTTTGATATAACACCACATATTGTAAAGCAATTAGGAGAACAATTAGTTTCTGATGAAGTTACTGCACTTCTTGAATTAATCAAAAATTCGTATGATGCTGATGCTAGTTATGTGTCCATAGAAATAAACACTACTGGGACATACATAAAGGACGGATTATTTTATGAAAAACACAAAGGCTATATAATAGTTGAAGACGATGGTTTTGGAATGAATAAAGAAACCATTATGAAGTCATGGTTGGTAATATCGTATTCGCAAAAAAGGAAGTTTAAAGAAGAGAAAAGAAAAACACCAAAAGGACGAACACCTTTGGGTGATAAAGGTTTGGGAAGATTAAGTACGCAAAGGCTTGCTGATATTTGTGAAATTTACACAAATGAAAACCCAAAAACTGGAACGCATATAGCCTTTAATTGGAAGGATTTTGATAAAGAAGAAATATTAAGTAAAGTAAAGATTCAATCTAAAAATTTTGTCCCCACTGAGAAAAAAGGAACAACATTAGTCCTTTCCAACATTAAAAACTTAGAGGTTTGGAAAGGTAAAAATCTTGAAAAATTTAAAGGTCAAGTATCTCAAGTAATTTCACCTTATAAAGAAAATAGACCATTTGATGTTTTCATTAAAATTAATGGTATTACTGTTGATATTGAAAAATCGAATGAAAATTTAAGAGATTTAGCAATTTCTCGATTTCGTTTTAGTTTTAATGGTTCAGAGTTATCTATTTCTGGAAAAACTAAACTTTCAAAGTTTATCGGGCAAAAAAGAGAGGAATATAGAAATTATATTGAAGCGGATTCTGGAAAGAAATTCATAGAATTTATTAAAAAGAAAAATAAGGATATAAAAATATCTTCTGAAAATAAATTTGTCTTTAGTTTTAAAAAAAAATTCGAGTTTTCTAAAGACATTGGAGGCTTAGAGATTTTTGATGGTGAACGTGCTAATCCAGGAGCATTTAATGGAGTTATAGATGAATTTTCTTTAGACAGTTGGTTGTCTGATGATGAAAGACTTCAAAATCTTTTTGATAATATTTCAAATTATAAGACATTCGTTAAGAGTCAAATAGGTATTAAAATTTATCGTAATGGAATTGCGGTAATTCCATATGGCTTAGAAGAAAATAATGATTGGTTAAATTTAAAAGAATCTCAAACTAAAACTTCTTTTTATGATTTAAGACCAAATAACGTGATTGGTTATTTTTCTATTGATGAAGGAGTAAATTCTAAGTTAAAGGATAAAACAGATAGAAGTGGATTAGATAATAATGCTTATAAAAGAAACTTTTTTGTTTTAGCCTATTTCATAAGAGATGAAATAAATAGGTATCAAAGAAAAATTCGTAAAGCTCATAATGAATATTTAAATATTTATAAAACGGAGAACAATAAAATTCGCACTACAACTGAAGCTTTTGGTACTATCAAGAAATTAGGTACAGACTCTAAGGAAACTATAGCTGAAGCTAAAATTGCTAGTGGAATTTTAGATTCAACTGTAAAACAAGAGGAAAAGGAAATTCAAACGGTGGAAAAAAATCCTTTGTTTTCTTCAGATATAGATAAAAAAAACCTTGAAAAATCTAAAAATTTACTAGAAAAACTAAAAACTATACAGGTTACTCTTTTAAAATTAGAAAAAGTAGTTTCTAAAACAGAAAAACTTAATGAAGTAATTGATGTTTTAGAGCCTAAATTACAAACTTTAGAAGAACAGCTTGACAATTTCTCTGAGTTAGCTGGTTTAGGTCTTACAGTTGAAGCTGTTAGTCATGAATTTGCTTCTATAGCTGATAGATTAGCTGAAAAATCGAGCTTTTATTCAAGCAAATTAGAAAACAATAAATTGTCACAAAACGATATTTATGTTTTAATGGAATACATTGAAACAACTGTTAATGGATTAAAAGTACAACTACGTCATTTGGATCCAGCATTAAAGTACCATAGAGAGAAAAAATCAGTTATTTCTTTTTCAGAATTTTTTAAACAAGAATCAGCCTATTATTCAAATAGATTTGAAAAATCACAGATTTCTTTTGAAATAAAGATAGATGATGATTTTGAAATTAATGCTAATCAAGGGAAACTTACTCAAATTATTGATAACATTTTTAATAATTCTGAATACTGGTTAAAGCAAAAGAAAGAGAATGAAAAATCTTTTAATCCTGTCTTAACAATAAGAGTTGAAAAACCATGGGTTTATATTTATGATAATGGTTATGGGATTTCTAAGGCTATAGAGAATCATATTTTCGAGCCTTTTGTAACTACAAAACCAAAAGGAGAGGGTCGAGGTTTAGGTCTTTTTATTGTGGTACAACTAATTGATTCTTTGGGATGTTCTATAGCATTAGAACCTAAAATCAATAAGGAAGGAAGGAAATATATTTTTGCTATAAACTTCTCAAATATTATTGAAATTTAATGAGTACTACTACAGAGATAACTCCAGAGCAAAAAATAAGAAACAAAAAGATTGCTCAAGCAAAATCAGCAATAGAAAGTTTCTTAAGAGAACTTAATATTAATAAAATACTTTATGTTGATGATAAATGTTCTATTAATGATTTAAAAGAAATATTTATTGGTAATCTATTAATTCTAAAAAGAGATAATCCAAAAGAAGAGTTATTTGGAAGTTGGTCTGGATCTAATATAGCTTTTAAAAGTCGTGTTACAAAACTCTGGGATGATGGGAGCGAAGCCGAGAAAAGAGAATTATATGTAAAATTACTTGAGTTTGAGGGTAACCAAGAAGATATTGAAAACTCCATGGCACCACTTAAATTGAAAGAGCATTTAGGTAATAAAATAGATCTTTTTTCACCTACTGAATGGGTTAATCAAAAAGATGCAATTTTTGCACGATTGAATTCAGATTCAAAGGTACTATGTTTATTTGATATTGATTTTGGAACTGCTCCACCACCAGATGGAAGAGATGGTAAGGATTTAGCTGTTGAAGTTCTCTCAATAGACGCTATTAGTGATTTTGTATATTGTGGTATCTTTTCTCATTTATTCAATGTTAGCCAAGAGTTTGAACAAAGAAATGAAATTTCTGAATCACATAGTTTGGATAAAAACAAGTTTTATACCATTTCTAAAAAACGTTTTACTGCATCGGATTATTTACCCGCACTAGCAGAAGGTATTAGAAACACATTATTAATTAGTGAAATCGAATATTTAAAGAAAGAATCAACAGCAATTATTAAATCCTCATTTAATAAATCTTTAAAAGAATTAAAAGAGCTTACACCTGATACATTCAATCACATAATACAAAAATCTTCTAAAAAAGAAGGGAATTGGGAAATGACTAATTTATTGCGTATCAACTCGATTATTAATACAGATAAATCTTTACATAATTTATTGTCAAAAAGCAAAAGAGAAAAAATAAATAAAAGCCTTTCCAAAATAAGACGAGTAGAAAAAATAAAAACTGGTGGTGACACACCTTATGATAAAGATCAAATTATTAGCCTAAGGAAACGAGAGATTTTTGTTGATGCTAAAATATTGAACGAATTACATTTTCCAATTTCAAATGGAGATATCTTCAGAGTTGAGGATAAGAACTATATACTATTAGGCCAACCGTGTAATTTGGCTCTAAGGTCTAGTGGCAAAAGAGATATTCGAGGTGGTCAAATATTTAGTACTGCCTTCTTACTGGAAATAGAGGTAGTTGAAAATTCAGTATTATCTAAGGTCGCAAAAAATCAATTACTAACAATGGGCTTTATTGAAAAAACTGATATTCCAAATGATAAATCAAAAATTATTAGGTTTCCGTTATTTAAAACTATTAGCCTGGCACCATTGGACTTAACTGTTTTTAATAGTAACGGAATTGCAAGTATTGACTTAAATCAAGAGGAATGTTCCTCACAAACACTTCAAGATTCTTGGAAAGTTAGATACATTCAATTGCACAAGCAATTCAGTAATTATAGAGATAACATAAGAATATTTAAAAAGTTAAAAAGTACTGAGAAAGATAATTTAAAAAATTCCATTTATTACGGAAGTATATTTAAAGGATTCAAGATTAACAATGAGGAGTGTCTTAATGCCAGATCAACTAAACTAACATTAAATATTGAGAGGACTGGTCATTACAAATCACCTTATTCAGCTGATTTACTTCAACAATTTATGAACTATTTATCAAGAAATGCTTTCGAAAGAAATTTTTTAAATGACTAGTTTTCATTAAACTAAAAAGTTTTATTTTTAGAGAATCGACCTCATAAAATTTTGGTTTAAACAGGGCAGAACGTTAAGAATTAGTCCAGTGGAATAATTTAGTGAATGAGCCAGCTGGCGCAAAGGAAATTAATAATGCAACTCACCATTGCAAGCCTCTGAGAATTAGTTAGAATTTTTTATCACGTACATTTTGTCGTTTACGGAATTTATGGTGAGCCACAATTAGCTCAACATAATCATTATCGTTATAGTACACTACGTGATGCTAGAACTATGATTACATTGAATATCGGCCCAAAGGCGTTATTACGCTAATTGTTATAGTCAATAATACTTTAAGGTATTATAACAATCATATAGTTTCTATTTGTTTTAATATGTAATCATCCACTGGATAATCAAATATTAAAAATGTCCTATAATTTACATTATGTAAAATAAGATGTAAAGACGGTAGGTGCCCTCTTTTGCTTAGGCACCTACATAATGTTTAACTCAGTTAAACAATCTTAAATGGTCAATCGCACGACTTTACGATCGGTATCGTTGAGTAATTCAACTTTATAATTAATAGTCTTTGTAGCGCTCTGTGTGTTATAATCTATCTTACACATCGTGTTCCCAATATGATAGCCTGGATTTTCCTTGATTAATTTTTGGCTAACGCTTAGCGGTAATCGGATATCCTTATAGACTTCCTTGCATTGTAAAATATTACCATTGTTGTCATAGGTTGCTATAACCTTGTTTTGCCCTTCTTTAAAATTAACGGTATACACGGATTTTTCCTTAGCGTCATACTCGTCTGAGGTTTTCAAATTGTATGCTGCAACAAGGGTTCTCAATTTTAAGGCGCGTTCTGCCATAGCCTCAGTATCAATACTATTGAGGTAATTGGCGTTTGCCTTCATTGTTTTACTACTGGCCTTAGTGAGTTTAAGATTGGTCACTGCGGCAATGTCATTCTGTGCTGTTGTTGTGTGTAGTATGCCTATACAAAGACATATCATTAAGTACGTTTTCATCTGTAATACGGTTTTTGGTTAATAGTCTTCTATCTCTTAGGATTCATAAAAAAGAATCCAAACTACATAGGGTGAAAAAAGTACTCTGCAAAGTTGTTATGCTTTCGCACAACGGTTTTTGATTAATCATACTCTAATGTACATTACAACACTGGTTTAAACTAATATTGGCAATAGACAAATAATGAACAAAGCATTGAACAGATGCTCAAAACCCCTGTAAACACTAGGGTTTAAAATGCTTATAAACTTTAAGGAAAGGATTATGACTTATGATTAAATACGACCAATAGCGTCTTAATTTTTAGCAATCATAGCCAGATATAAAGGATCTACAGACCGGATAATGTCTTTTAATTGTGAGTTACTGAGTTTGTATAATTGGGTCAATAGCGGTTTCGACGTGTCGTATCCTTGTATTTGTTTTGTTTTGGCTTTCATCCAATCGACATAGACGTCAATAATCATTTGGTTCGATTGTCCTGTTGGTGTTGAACTCACACCGTTGAGCATGTTTGCCAGTTCTAATTTTGGGGCATCGCTAAACGCAATCTGGGACAAGCGCCCTCTATATTCTATGTTTTTAGGCCCTAGAGCTCTGTAGTTTTCTAACACTACTCGGTCAATGGAATGCCTGCCTTCATGGGCAAACATGGTGGCATTATCTCTTAAGCCTTCGTACTGCTCAATAAATTTAAGTTGTAACTCCACACCGGTATAGCCTTCAGAATTCAAAGATGTATAAAGCTCATCTAAGGCATCTAGTTCCATTTTTTTAGATAATGCGGTCAATACCACTTTTGTATCTGCTGTGCTATTGGCCTCTAAGAGATTGTTTTTAATGTCGGTTTCTATCTTTTGCCGCCGCACGTTATCCGTTACTTTATCCCAGGCATTTATGGCAAGGCCTTTATACATGGTGCTAATTCTAATAAACCCGTTGGGTAAAGCATAACCACCAGCACCTCTATCTTCCCAAAACCAGCTTGGATAGCCGTTAGACACCATCATATCTAATTCTGTAAAGGTAAAATCAGCACTATGACCATATTGTTCTATGGTTCTGATACGTTCGTTTGCAACATGACCAAAAACCAAACCCGTTGCACGCGATGCACTTGTGCTAGACACCATAAATACACTTCCGAAGGTTTCGTTAATCAAATTTCGAAAATGAGATGACGAAAAGTCTTCTGCATTGGCATCACCTCGTGTTAATACTCCGTAGAGTTTGGTGTTTTCGGTTTCTAGGTGATTGAGAAACGTTTCGCTATGGCCTTTATCGATACTCACCTGACGGTAATAGGTATTGGTCAGTGTTTCAATAGTGTCAATATACTCAGCATAAGTAATGATATGATTTACCTGTTCCATACCTATAAGTTCTTCATTATTTGCACTCAGCGCGAAAGCCCTGGCATAGATATAAAAGCGAGATTTCGCTAATCCAGAAATGATGTTTTTATAATCTAATTTGGATACTGATGGATTATCCAATTTTGGAAGGTATGTATTTAGGATTCTGGCTGCATCACGAATATAGGGATATGCACTCTCACTATATGCCAATCGAAAATACGATAACCATGCTTCTAGAGCGGTGTTGCCATCATGTAACAATAATGAGATGCCTAGAAGTTTATCAGCAGAATTGGTGTGCGTCGGATTCTCTTTTAGCCTAGTCTTTAAAAGCTCTTGTGCTTCTTTGAGTTGTGGTTTGTCTATACTTAATCTCGCATTTACCTGGTGGAGCGCTTTTGCTAAAATAATTTTGCAATAGGTATAATTGGCATAATTTTTATCGGATTGTGATGCTGACAACTGCAATGCTTTTTGAGATGCCTCAAGTGCCGCATCGAAATTTTTGGATTCTAGCTCTACCCTAGCCATAACCAACCAGGTTTCAGAACGGTAATCACCTACTGTATCGGCATATTGTAGATTTTTGATGGCCTCTTCCCTATTATTGAAATATTTCCAGTTGATAATGGCTAATTGCCTTAAAGCAGTCGATCTGTCCTTTGCTGAAGCTTCGTCATTTTCTACGACTTTTTCAAAAAATGCTTTCGAATCAAATACCTTTAATGAGCCATGTGCCGCAAAACCTGCCTGAAGATTTGGGTCTTCAGCATTGGACTGTGATGCCAAGATCGTTGGAAAAAGACATAATAGAAGAATAAAAACTCTGTGTATAAACGGCATAGTTGGAACTATTTACAATTCAAATATAACTAAAAAATTAGTTTTAACTAAAAAATTAGTTATATGATGTATTAATCCCTTTTAGAATTGATAAAATACACTCCTCCTAACAGTAATACAGCAGCTACAATAGTTTGAAGCGTAATGACTTCATCCAAAAAGTACCAACCCAACAGCAATGCTATTATAGGATTAACATAGCCCGATGTGGCCACTTTCTCTGTAGAAACATTTTTGAGCAGATAATTAAAAGATGTAAATGCTGCAATACTTCCAAAAAGCACCAAACAGAGCATTACCCATTGGGTCCTACTACTCCACTCTAGCGGTGACGACCAATCTTCCCCAAAGGCAAAACTGCCTATCGCCAGCATAATACCTGCAGCTACCATTTGATAGCCTGTATTGATAAAAAAGTTCCTCGGTAAATCGGCTTTAGACACAAAAACGCTACCGACACTCCAGCTTATAACGCAAGTAAAAATCATGAGGATGCCTGTTAGACTGCCTTCCTCAAGTATCAATTCATTTTGACTCACCAACACATACATACCGATAACTCCAAGGGTAATCCCGATGATGGACTTTAGCTTAATCGGTTTTTTATCGTAAACCCTCATAATGATTAAGATCATCAAAGGGTTTATGGACGTTTCGAGTGCTGCAAAACCACTATCCACATATTTAAGAGCCCAAACAAACACACCGTTGCCATAAACCAAAAAGAGGAATCCGGCAATAATGCTGTTAATGAGCTGTTTTTTGGTGATGGCAATTGATTTCTTTAGGGAAATTGCAATGGCCAGTATGGCAACTCCAGAGAGTCCAAAGCGAATTGAAGCCAACATAAAAGGATCTAATTCAGCCACAGCCATTTTATTCCAGAGATAGGTAGAGCCCCATATCACATAGATGGCAAAGAAAGCGAGGACGATTAAATACTGTTTTTTCATGCTTGGCACGGTCGGCCGAAGCGACGTGTTGGTTTAGGTGTAAAGATATTTATTCTCTATAGCCTTTGCTCTAGTTTTATATAAATTTTAGTAATGATATTATAGTGTATTTCATCTTATAAAATGACTAGTTCTATTTATTACAGCGAATATTTAAGCGTTTCGTCCTGTTTTAAGATTCCCTTTAACAGTTCAACTCTACATTGCAACTACCCTCACAAATCTATTAAAACCTACGATTATGGATGAAAATTTAGCATTATTCAATCAGATTAACAGCCTGTCTTATTGGTTGTTAAAGGAAAGTGATTACAAAAGTTCTGTATCGCTCGATGCTACGGATGACAGTTATTTTATTTCCATTAAAAATGGATTGGAGTCCATTTACAAGCATCATATTGAAAATTTCAGCAAAAAAGACAGCCGCTTTTTAAAGTTTGAATTGTCTTCTATCGTTAATCATTTATTACACATTAAGCGCTCATTACAAGATCAGCAGCCTATTGCTGTGTAATGATTTCGTCAGTTCGAGTGGTTATTTCAGTCGTAACTGAAATAATTGTATCGAGAACCATAGAGTATTAAAATTAAGTTCTCGATACGATTCACTATGTGAATCACTCGAACTGACGTCATTTTAATAATCCGTATAACCTTCTGCTCCTGGCGTGTAGAATAAATCGGAGTTGGGTTCTTTTAAGTCACCACCGTTTTTCAATTTATCAACTAAATCTGGATTGGAAATAAATGGTCGTCCAATATAAACAAGATCATAACCTTGATTGATAATCTCTTCGACGTCTGACTTGCTATTGACATCACCACCAGTAATAATAGTGCCATCAAAATTTAGTTTAATGGTGTTTTTAATATCGGTTTTAAAATCCGGTGCTCCCATTGTTCCCGTATGGTCTACAATGTGAATATAGGCTATGCCTATTTTTCTCAGTTCTTGGGCTAAATACGAATATAGTTCGACGATATCGTCATAATTATGTTCAACATCATTCATGGCACCATAAGGCGAAAATCGTATGCCTAATTTTTCAGCTCCAATAGCACTTGCCACTTTTTTTGCTGTTTCTATCACAAACCTGGCACGGTTCTTAAAATCACCACCGTAATTATCCGTTCTTAAATTAGATTTCGGGTTCAAAAATTGGTCTAATAAATAGCCATTAGCTGAGTGCAATTCTACGCCATCGATACCTGCTCTTATCAATTTTTGGGCACTATCCACAAATTCTTGTTGGGTTTCATCGATATGTTCTAAAGGAACTTCTTGTGGTGTTGCATGGGCTACCATTCCTTTAGAGTCTGTGTACATCTTACCTGCAGCCTTTAAAGGACTTGGAGCTACGACCTTACCTCCATCTGGAATATTCTCTGACGCCGCAATTCTTCCACAATGCATTAATTGCACAAAAATATTTCCATCCTTTTTATGTACAGCATCAGCAATGGTTTTCCAGCCAGCAATTTGTGCAGGACTATACGCACCTGGTATTCTGGCATAACCAATTCCATTGATGGACGGTGATGTGCCTTCAGTGATAATTAAACCCGCAGATGCTCTTTGGCTATAATATGTTGCCATTAGATCGTTAGGAATATTATCAATGGCTCGACAGCGCGTCATTGGTGACATAATAACTCGGTTTTTTAATGTTAACTCTTTAAGCTCATAATTTTCAAAAATGTTCATTTTTTTTCTTCGTTTTTGTTATCAATTTTTATTTGTTGGAATAAAAAAAGCAGTTCCATAAATTATGTAACTGCTTTTTAAAGATAAAAGGTGCATTACCTATTATCTGGGTCTTCAACCACCGCTAAGGGCTGAAGCTTGGGTTTTAATTTTTTGTATAAGGTTAACTGAGGCTGTGTTAAAATATCTCCCATTTCTTTAGTCTCCAAAGTTCTCAATGCGTGAAGCCGATTAAGTTTGGTTTTACCTGTTAAACTCTGGTGGATGCGTTCTTCCCTGATTAAATACTCTTCTACTTTTTTCTGAAAAAGTGTGACTTGCTTCCCTGTTAACCCCAATTCTTTATTGTAAGCCTGGGTTAAATCAAAAGCGATTTCCTCAAGAGTATCATTATCTTCTTGTAAAATAGGATCCTGACCGTAAGACGTGTAGGTAAAAAAAACGATAACGATTGCTAATAACTGTTTCATGGTACTGTTTGTTTATTAAAACTAAAGATAGATAATTGAAATAGAATCCTTTGATGCAATTAAAAAAACTATTGGTTCAATTGCTTATTTTTTTAGCAAAGTTGAAGCTTTAAAATTTCTAAAATTCTGTAATTTGCCAACTTTAAAAGTTGTTATAATTTGAAAGTCTGTATTGCAGAAAAACCGAGTGTTGCTAGGGAAATTGCCGCTGTTTTGGGAGCTTCGACCAAAAGGGATGGTTATTTTGAAGGTAATGGTTACGCCGTAACATACACCTTCGGGCATTTATGCACGCTAAAAGAACCTGCAGATTACAAACCCTACTGGAAAAGTTGGGACTTGAACAACCTCCCGATGTTACCCGATAAATTTGAAGTTAAGGTATCGGACAATGATGGTATAAAAAAGCAGTTCAATATTGTAAAATCACTTTTTCAAAAAGCCACAGAAGTTATTAATTGTGGTGATGCAGGCCAAGAAGGAGAATTAATTCAGCGCTGGGTGATGAACGAAGCGCAATATAAAGGCACGGTAAAACGACTCTGGATTTCGTCCTTAACAACAGAAGCTATTAAAGAAGGTTTTGAGAGCTTAAAACCGTCTGCTGATTATGATAATTTGTACTACGCAGGATTTTCTCGTGCCATTGGAGATTGGTTGCTTGGTATTAATGCAACCCGACTTTATACTGTAAAACACGGTGGTTATAAACAAGTATTATCTGTAGGGCGAGTACAGACCCCTACTCTAGCGATGCTCGTTAGCCGTTATAAGGAGATTGAAGATTTTAAGCCTCAGCCCTACTGGGAACTGCAAACACTATACAGAGACACCCTTTTTAATTATGAGGAAGGCCGTTTTTATAAAATGGAAGATGGGGAAACATTAGCCAATAAAGTAAAAACGGAAGATTTTGAAATTGTATCCATTGCTAAAAAGAAAGGTACTGAATATGCACCTAAGTTATTTGATTTAACAGGACTTCAAGTGTATTGTAACACTAAGTTTGGGCTATCTGCCGATGATACGCTAAAAATCGCCCAGAAGTTATACGAACTTAAAGTGGTGACCTATCCAAGAGTGGACACGACATTTTTACCAAATGATATCTATCCTAAATCTGCAGGAATTCTCAAAAAGCTGACTAAATACAGTCAGTTTACTGAATCCATCTTACAAAAGAAATTAAAGAAGTCAGCCAAAGTTTTTAATGACAAAAAGGTAACGGATCACCATGCTATTATTCCAACAGGTATCGAAATTCCACTACAATCTAGAGAGCAGCAGGTCTATGATATTATTGTTCGGCGATTTATTGCTGTGTTTTATCCGGATTGTAAGGTGTCAAACACCACAGTTATTGGTAAAGCTGCCGATGTCAACTTTAAAACTACAGGCAAAGAAATTCTAGAAAAAGGATGGAGAGTCCTATTTAAAGGTAAATCAGGGAATGAAAAACTATTGCCAACGTTTGAAAAAGGTGAAAAAGGGCCGCATGAGCCTTCTTTTATAGAAAAGCAAACCAAACCACCAAATCAATTTACTGAGGCTTCTCTCTTGCGCGCTATGGAAACTGCGGGCAAACAGGTTGATGATGATGAGCTACGGGACTTAATGAAGGAAAATGGTATTGGACGACCCTCTACCCGAGCCAATATTATTGAAACTCTTTTTAAAAGGAAATACATTAAGCGTAATAAAAAACAAATCCTTCCAACGGTGACAGGCATTCAGCTTATTGATACCATTAAAAATGAATTATTAAAATCTGCCGAATTAACAGGCACTTGGGAAAAGCAACTAAAGGATATTGAAAAAGGCGACTATTCTGCTGCTGCATTTATAAAAAGCATGAAGCGTATGGTTGATGCCCTAGTCTATGAAGTCCGTACAGAGAAGGTGGAACAGCGAATTTCGGCAGTGAATAACAAACCTGCTAAGACTAAAAAGTCTAAAACTAAAAAAGAATCAATTGTTGGTGCTACTTGTCCTAAATGCGAGAAAGGTACTTTGGTTAAAGGGAAAACGGCTTATGGCTGTACCAATTACAATTCGACCTGTGACTTTCTATTACCATTTAAATTCAAGAATAAATCCATTTCCGACACTCAATTAAAGCGTCTTATGCAAAAAGGCAGTACAGTAAGCCTTAAGGGATTTAAATTAGATGGAAAATCTACAGAAGGTAAAGTGACATTTGATACTGATTTTAAACTACAACTTGAAACAAAAACTCCAACAAATCAATGCCCAAAGTGTAAAAAAGGCACTATAATTAAAGGAAAAACTGCCTATGGGTGTTCCAATTACAACACTGGATGTGATTTTAGGTTTAGCTTTGATAAACTTCGAGAAAAGGCTGAAGGACAAGCCATCACAAAAGAACTGGTTCAGAAAATAGTACAGGCATCAGTCAGCTAAACAATTCTTATCAGAATCATTCATTATAATTTGAGTTAATTTTTTTCGTTTATGAGGTAGGATATTTGCCTATAAATCTGTTATATACATATATAACCTATTATATATTTTAATCATGAAACGCAATTTTTTAAAACCATTAGTCATAATGCTAAGTTTGGGCTTAATGTTTTTTACGTGTTCATCGGATGACGACGGAGGAACACCAAATGACAACTCTATTCAAATTGCGGAACTCACAAGTATTGCCATTGACGGTACTTGGGAAGTTCAAAGCTATATTGACTCAGGACAAGACGAAACCAGTGATTTTAATGGCTATACATTTATTTTTACCTCAAGTGGAGATATAACTGCAACAAGTCAGACTGCCACAAGAACAGGTACATGGTCCATTACAGACGACAGTAACAGTAGTGATGATGACGATGGAAATGTCAGTGATATCGATTTTAATATCATGTTCGCTGTAACCAGTTCAGAAGATGAATTTGAAGACTTGAATGATGATTGGGATGTACTATCCTACTCTAACTCTCAAATTCAATTACAAGATGTGAGCGGTGGTGACGGTAGTATAGATACCTTGGTGTTTGTTAAGAATTAATATCGTGATGAGCCCTAAATTACGATGATAAAGTCAGCTACTGTTAAAGTAGCTGGCTTTTTCTTGTCAATTATAGTTTTTTAACTTTAACGGCGTTCATACCACGCTGACCTTTTTCTAATTCAAATTGTACGTTGTCATTCTCGTCAATTTCATCGAGAATACCGCTGACATGCGTAAAGTACTTTTCATTATTTTCATCATCAATGATAAAACCAAAACCTTTAGAATGGTCGAAAAAGGAAACTTTTCCATTTCTAACAGGATCAAATTCTTCTTTATCTCCTGGTGCTGTTTTTGGGATACTCACCTCTATTGTTGAGGCTTTAATTTTTACTTTTTGTGATGGGTCTGGTGGTGTGTCGGTTAAATTTCCATTGTGGTCAACATAGGCAATTGGAATGCCATCCGTTCCATTAGCTTCTTTCTCGGCCTTACGAGCCTCCATTTTTTTACGTTTGTCTTCGCGCTTTTTTAACCGTTTTTTTTCTTTTTCACTTTTATTAAAAGTCTGTTGTGATCTACCCATTAATTTATTTGCAATTTTTAGGCTCTAAAGATAGTCTATAAAATTGCCAATTAAGAATAATCAACCACTTATATTTTATACAAAGATCTAACGATTACTTTTTAGAGGCGCTTCAATCAACAGTTAAATAACATAAAATTAATACTTTTTAAGTATATAATATTAAGTGTATTGTATTACTTTATTAAAAGTATAAGTTTATATATGAATGTGATGTAAATGATTCAATTTTATCACAAACAATTAGGTCTGCTTTTATCGGTTTTTGTATATGAAATCTAGTGGATTTTTATGCACTAACTTTTCGGTTTATAACTGGCCTTTTTTTTATTACTTATCTTTTTTACTTGGTTTTTACCACAGTACTTTGTTGAAGCCAGTTATTTCTATGTTTTTTCTTGAGTAAATAAAACCCAGCCCAAAGAAATATAATACTAATTACCATACCTATAATTCCTAACTGTTGATCTAAATGATTTTCAGTAAAAGGCTTTACGAAATAGTTCATTACTCCTATGAAAATTCGCAATACAGACCAAACAATTAACGAAATTGCCCAAAATTTAATACTGATTATTAATAGTTTAATTTTTCTTCTTGAAATTAAGAACACTCCCAAAACAACTAGAGAAAGAATAATTGGGACATAACTGCTAATAAACAAATACATAATGCCCTTTCCAATAAATGCAAGAATCGAAAGTGAAAGCACAAAAAAGTAGGTGTTCATTGTTCTATTCATTTTCATTGTTTTTAGAGACTAATGTTTTAATTACTTCATAAACAAGATTTGTACTGGATTCTAAATATTCAAAATTTATAGTATTAAACGTATCATTTGGTGTATCCTTAAAGGGACTAGTATCTTTATTGACATATTCTTCCGTAATCCCAACAGCATTAATTCCGATATCTCTAAAGGATTGATGATCGGTTGAGTTTACTCTAGTTGTATGAATAGGAATGCCTGATTTGATGCCTTGTTCTTTATAAATTTCTTCTAGTTCAATGGTCGGCAACTCTAATTCTATGGCCCTATCTTTATCTTTATCCCAGCCAATTTGGTCAAAAGTATGTACCGAAAGAATTTCAAACTTTTTTTTCTGAATATATCTTGCAAATGCCTTGCTACCTATTAAATCCTCTTCTTCTTGGTCAAAGAATACGACTAAAACATTAACCTTTCTCGTTGAGATTTCAGAAAGTCTTTTGGTAACTCCATATAATAAAGCAATCGCAGAAGCATTATCATTTGCTCCGGGACAACCTCGCGCTGTATCGTAATGAGCTCCTAAAATTATGTACTGATTGGTGCTTTTACTGGCTGGTATAACACCATAAATATTCGTTCCTTTAAATGGGCCTATCAGGATATCAACTAATGAATTAACGTTCTTTTGTCTATAGTTTTGTTCGATTGGTTTAAGAGATAGTTTTTTTAAAAGCTCAATTAAATAAGCTCTTGTCAAATCACGCTCTTTTACAGTTGCCCTTGCATTTAATTCTACACCTATTGGTTGCATTGGTTGGTGTCCTGAAAGCGATGAAACTATTTCAATTTGAGCTTGATTTATGTCTTGCGGAAAATTATCAATAACAACCTTTTCTTCATAACTCTTTGAGCAAGAGGTAAAAACAAAAATCATTATTATAATTAAATGCCGTTTCATTTTTTAATTGGCTACAACGAATAGGTATGTCTTATTTCGGGTTTAATACGGCATCAATACGTTCAATAATATCTCTATAGTGGTATTTAGTTTCAGTATTTACCCCTCTATTTACAGCAGATTGAAGTGTGTTTATCAAGGTATTTAACTCTCCTCTCACCAATGCTCTTACGTCCGACTGATTGACATTGTAATACTGTCTGGTGCGCTGAGGGTTTAATTCTTCGGTCATTAAGTAGATCATACGATCCACATACACACGCTGTAAATTACGTCTGTATATATCAACATTACTCGTGCTGTTGGCTTCGGACCAGATACCAGTTCTAACATCTCTTAGCATTTCTAATGCCGAATAGTTTGAAGCGTCTAAGGCATTATGGTCCATTAAACGACCTAATGTTTCAAAGTCCAATAATCGATTTAAGTGTCGCGCTTGTAAGCTTCTAAATGTGTTGGTGTAGCCTGCATAATCCGTATTCTTCAAAATACTGGCATCAACTAACCATGTTGGTGACGCAAATGCATTTTTATGCAACCAAACCATAGCCGCTTTTTGTTGCTCTTTTGCTACTGGATTATAGACATCTCCATTTTGATCAGGGTTTTTATAATCTTCGTACACACCTCCTATATGGGTTACAACGTGACCAATGTAGCGGCTCCATACACCTAGCATTTCTCCGTATAATTCTTCCAAATCATCATAATCATTGGTTTGGTTGCTAGTCCAGTCAGGAAGATTTTCGGCTACAATTTTCAAGTTTTTAAGCCCATAAGTACTAGCCTTTATACTGTTATTTCCTATGTCCTCAGTTTGTGACCTTGGATCGAATCGACTACCTTGACTACCAAACCTATACTTAGGATCTCCAGCTTTTTCAATCACCCATTGGTTTAATGTTTCTTTCTCTGCTTCAGGTGAATTTGCATCAGGAATATAGCGATAACCGAAATTAATGGCATAATCGTCATAAGGTCCTAACTGTCTTATAAAGCGGATATTGGTATCACCGGGTTGGGCTATATAATTGTAACGGGCATAATCCATTATTGTGGCTGCGATTCCATTTTTCTGGGTGAATGCACCGTCTCTGTAATTTTCTACATCATAGGCGTAACTTGCACACATGTTATGAGGCAATCCAAGTGTGTGTCCTACCTCATGAGCTATTACCATTTTCATCATTTCTCCGATTTCTTCTTCTGGAGTGTCTAACGTTCTTGCCTTTGGGTTTGCAGCTCCTGTTTCTAATAAATAGCGGTTTCTGTAAGAACGCAGATGGTTATGATACCAAATGATATCACTCTCAATAATTTCACCAGTTCGGGGGTCAGAAACACTTGGGCCAGTTGCATTACGCGTCGTACTTGCCACATAACGGACAACGGAATACCGAATATCCTCAGGGCTAAACTCAGGATCTTCTTCTTTGGTTGGAGGATCTTTAGCGATAATGGCATTTTTAAACCCGGCAGCTTCAAAAGCTTTTTGCCAAAGCTCAATACCCTCTTTCATATACGAACGGAATTTTTCTGGAGTCGCAGGGTCTAAATAATAAACAATTGGTTTAATAGGCTCTACCAATTCTCCACGCTTGTAGGCTTCAATGTCTTTAGGCACTAATCGCCATCTTCGGATATATGTTTTACGATCAGACTTTAATTTTTCACTACTATAATCGTATTTACTCAACGTAAACCATCCGACGCGTTCATCAAAAAAACGAGGTTGCATTTTATCTTTTGGCAACAATATCATGGACTGGTTCATTTGAACACTAATCGTTTCATCTCCAGTATTAACAGGTGGATTGGTTGCATTGTACGTCATGTCTTGAATGACTTCAATATTCTCTGGAAAACTACTCATGCTATTGATAAAGCTTCGAGAATTATCTAGATTTCTCACTTTATAAGCGGTTCGCATGCGTGAAGAAAGGCCACTAATAGCCTTAACATCCGTGCTATAAAATTTAGTAACATCTATAACTACAGCACTCGAATCTTTTGAAAATGCTTCGATGTCAAAGGCATACAATGTAGGCTCATAATTATTGGATCTTACCGAAATATCTATAGGCAAGCTATCACCGGCAACCGCACTGTATGATTTTTCTTTTATTAAGATTTTATCTTTAAACCGCTGCCATTGAATTAAACGGGTATTGGTTTTTGAACCTGCATTAACATAACCACCTCCTAAATTTGAAGGCAATTTTGCAAAGCGGCTGACAAGCAGCATATCTGTATCTAGGTAATCCTTTGGCACCTCAAAATAGTACTTATCCCCTACTATATGGACATCAAACAGGCCTTCATCAGTCTTAGCCTCTTTGGTAATGACCTTGTCATAATCCTTAAACTTACTTTTTGTTTTTTGTGTTGTTGTCTTTGCTCCTTCGGAGTCAGATGTAGTTTTATTCGTGGACTTTTTTCCTGATTGCCCGTCTAATGAGGCACAGGTAAAAAATAGAAAGGAGATTAAAATTAAGCTGGTTAGTTTATTCATCAGAAAGAGTGTTATGTTAGGCGTTTTCATTAAAATTCGTCTAAATATAAATAATACATTTTTAGTTTTAAGAAATTTCTTAAAAGCTGTTAAAACAATCGATTTTTCTTTCTTTCTGCTGTACTTTTGCACAAATTTTAGGTGCATGAAAAATACTAAAGCATTTTTTAGGTTAATAGCTCTTTTAGAAGGGGTATCATATATATTGTTATTATTTGTCGCTACACCGATTAAGTATCTACAAGGTGACCCTCAGTATGTAAAATTATTAGGTATGCCACATGGTATTTTGTTTATGGCGTATATTGTTTTGGCAATTTGGCTAAAGCCAGAGTATAATTGGAATCAACGCTCATTTATTACCGTACTTATAGCATCTATTATTCCTTTTGGAACCTTTTATGTAGATAAAAAATTCCTTAAAAACTAGAATGGAAAAAATCAAGCATTTTATATACGACCTATTACTTGAAAGAGGACTTTCAGAAAGTACGGCTGCTTTTTTAAATATGGTGGCTTTGCTACTAGCACTCTTAATAGCAGCTTTTGTCATAGACTATATTACCAAGCGCTTATTATGGAAGTTTTTTGAAGGCGTTGCAAAACGCACTAAAACAAATTTTGATGATATTCTTGTACAAAATAAATTACCTCGTGCCGTTGCCCATATTATTCCATTGGTAATCCTGATTGAGTTTGTGCCAGATGTTTTTTTCGATTATGAGTTTTCAGAGTCCATCATTGAAACAGTTTTAAAGGTATTCGCCATTCTATTGGCTCTTCAGATTATTAGGCGCCTATTGCATTCTGTCAGGGATTATCTTAAGACCTTGCCCCAATACAAAGACAAGCCCATTGATAGCTATATCCAGGTCTTTATGATCTTTGCATGGTTGCTTGGTATGTTTTCAATTATTGCGATGATAACCGGTATCTCCTTTTTGAAGTTTGCAACGACTCTTGGAGCCGCTTCTGCTGTTATTATCTTGATTTTTAAGGACACTATTTTAGGTTTTGTAGCCAGTATACAAGTGTCTATAAACGACATGGTACGGATTGGAGATTGGATTACGTTTGAAAAGTACGGTGCTGATGGTGATGTCGTTGAGATTAATTTGGCAACGGTTAAGGTGCAAAACTGGGATATGACGATCACCACGATTCCGACCTATGCATTGATTTCAGATTCTTTTAAAAACTGGAGAGGTATGATGGCTTCTGGTGGACGTCGTATTAAGCGTTCCGTGATCGTAAAGACATCTACCATTAAGTTTTTAACGACTGAAACTATTGAAGATTTGAAAAAGATTCAATTAGTTACCGAGTATTTAAATGCTATTACCAAAAAGCTCGATAAGCAAAATAAAGAGCAAAATGCGGATAAGTCCATTTTAATCAATGGAGTTAATTTGACGAATTTTGGGGTGTTTAGAAAATATCTTGAAACCTATATTGAAAACCACTCAGCCATTAACAAGGATATGACCTTAATGGTGCGTCAGTTAGAACCAACACCTCAGGGTATCCCGATGGAAATATATTGTTTCAGTAAAGATCAGCGTTGGCAGAATTACGAGTATATAATGGCTGATATTTTTGATCATGTCCTTGCTTCTGTAAATTATTTTGATTTGGAAATTTATGAATTGGCTGTGGCTTCGCCTAAAGATTAATTTCTCTAAATTACGTCACTTCGAGTAACCTTAGTGACCAAGTAGGAATAACATCAAGACAACCTATCCTTAACAAATTCTACCTCTGTTTTACCATGAGGTGCGGGCTTACCGTCTTCGCCAAGATTAACCATAATGAGTTTATCGA
Organism: Winogradskyella sp. A3E31; assembly: GCF_046720935.1. Taxonomy (NCBI): domain Bacteria; kingdom Pseudomonadati; phylum Bacteroidota; class Flavobacteriia; order Flavobacteriales; family Flavobacteriaceae; genus Winogradskyella; species Winogradskyella sp. A3E31. Next base: position 114,976 of record NZ_JBHNWH010000005.1, on the reverse strand, counting down.
CAGTGAGTATGGTTTCTCGGGTCATCTTGTTTCTAACTTCAGACTTTAAAGTTATAGATGAGCGACCAAAATTGAGCACTTCAATTCCGATTTCAATAATATCACCTTGTTTGGCAGAGGCCATAAAGTTAATTTCGGACATGTACTTGGTAACAATCCTAGAGTTTTCTAATTGAATGATCGTATAGAGTGCGGCTTCTTCATCTATCCAAGCCAATAGTTGGCCACCAAATAAAGTTGCGTTAGGATTTAAATCTTCGGGTTTTACCCATTTACGTGTGTGGAATCTCATGTGTTTAGATTTTGACTATTAGCTTTTTACCTTTAGCGTTGAGTTATAATAACTTTTGCTGTTGATCGTCATTAGGAATTTTTAAATCCATTCCTAATTCAGTGTTCAATTGCTTTATAAAATAGGCTGATAGTAAAGGAGATTCTTTTTCAATATTCTGATGTACAAAAAAATCAACTTCTTCAATACCATTGTCTTTCCATAATTTTAATCGTTCTACCCAATCATCTAAGCGTGTGTAATCACTTTTATGGTTTGCACCGACATAACGAATGAAAGCTCTGGAATTGGTCAAACGCATGTGCATTAAATCGCGTCGTCCCGCAGTATCGACAATAATGTTGGATATGTTATTTTCTTCAAGTAATTGATATAAATCTTCGGCAATAGACTTGTCATTATACCAATCGGTATGCCTAAATTCTATGGCTAACGGAATTTCTCTTGGCCAACTTTCAACAAAATTCACCACCTTTTCAAAATCCTTAGGTGCAAAATTACTGTGCATCTGTAGAAACACACACCCTAATTTTTCTTTTAAATTAATAGCACTGTACAAATAGTTATCGACTACAGGTTTTGACTCCTCATTTAGTCGCTTCCAATGGCTGATTTCTTGACTAAGCTTTGGGAAAAACCGAAAATTGGTTGGTGTTTTTTCTGCCCATTTGCTAAATTGTTCAGGTGGAAAAATTCTATAGAATGTTGCATTCAACTCAATAGAATTGAATTGTTGAGAATAATATTCTAATTCGTCTTTTGTACCACGAGGATAAAACCCCTTTAGGTCTGCCTTATTCCATTTGGCACAGCCCACATAAATATCTGTACTGTTACTGGGATTCTTTTTTAGGGTTTTTAAGGTATCTGGATGATCTTTTGGTAAGGTGAAATCTATATCTTCTGGGTTGTCTACACTTCCGAATTTCATAAGTAATGTTGTTTTTACAAAGATAAATTTTATTGAACAAATAGTCATTGAAAGATCCCGTTGTAAAAACGGGATTAATTCAACTAGTAAAATTGAATTCACCATGAGGCTTTTCAATATTTGGTTTCATTGAATGTTAATAACACCGTTAACAACAATACCAGGTCTGGTCTTTTCTGTGTATCATAATGGTTAAATTTAATTCCAAATTTGAACTAAACCATACTACTATGGCTACCCGCACAGAAGAACTACTCGCTATTCGTCCTGTTATTTCATCTGCCAAGATTTATGAAAACATGAGTGCTGACGAGGCTTTTCAGAACAAAACATTACGCCCAATTATTAAAATGCAACACCAATTGTTGTTGGTTGTATTTAAAAATTATATTGCTAAGCGTAAGAATGTGTTTTATGAGCTCTCATTACAAAAGCAACTAGACTATATTGAAAATGCAATACATAAGGATATGAAATTCCGAAACTCAGTAAAAGGCATGATTATAGGCCAGTTTACAATTGAGGAATACAGTCTTTATATAAACAACTCTTCTGCATTGAACAAGCGGATGATGAACATTGTAAAGGAACGCTTAATTGATAGTATTCAGGTTTTTGCCAATCCTGAATTACTAGAAGCTGTGTAAGTTTTATAAAAGGGATTCTCCATTAAGATTTGTTGTGAGCACATCGCTCATATAATCAAAGTAAGGTCTAATAACCTTAAAGTCGTCGTTTACGGTTTCTAAAAACCCAGGGGCTTCCACTTCCTTGTCTGTAAATGGTTTTGTAAAGATGAATTGTTTTCGTCGTATTAAATCTATTGCAGGATGCTCCTTGTCGAATCCTTTTGGTGCGGTTTTTAATGCGTCACCAACAAACCCTCCCCATGTCTTTTTAAAGGTTTTATTATTAAGGATGTTTCGCATTTCGCCATCGTCCATTTCAAACTCTTTTCTAATCCTAAAAAGATCCTCTTTATTGGGATCCCAAAAGCCAGTAGCGATAAAGGACTCGTTATTAGGCTGAATATGTAGATAATAGCCACCTCTAAGTTCTGGCTTTACCCTTGAGAAGGAGCCGCCAAAATGTGTTTTATAGGGCAACTTATTTTTTGAAAACCGTACATCTCTATAAATGCGAAAGATTTTGACTTTTTCGATTCGGTCGTGAGCGTTGAGTAATGATGCCAATTGATTGTAAGCGTTCTTTACGTCTGCCTCAATAGCCTTGAATTCTTTTTTGTGCTCATTGAACCAATCCCTATTATTATTTTTTGAAAGTGCTTTTAGAAAGACAAAAGTGTCCTTTGGTATGGTTTGATTCATGGTATCTTTTTTATAAAAATAAAAAAAGCCGTGCATTTTACACGGCTTTTAGAAATATATATGAACTTTTTAGTTGTCCATTTTTTTCTTGCTCATCTTTTCCCTGTTGTACTCTTCTACAACTAAGATGTCTTCATCTTTGTCATAATATTCAATGACAAACTTGTTTCCTTTAAAGTACCCTATACCAGAATATTCATCGGTGTTTATCATATAAAAGTCTTTGTTTATAGACTTTCTTGCATTCGCCATTAGAGAGTTTTCAACGGAATTTTCGATAGCAAAACCATTATTCATAGGCGTAAAGTTATATATGTCTCCGTTGTAATCAACATAAGAGTAATTAACTTTTTCATCAAAGCTCATATCATCATCATTATCAATCATAATCTCTTTGGAGACCTTAACTGGGCCATCAGTATTACGACTTTGATTTGTTTTGTTTGAATCACTCGCTTTAAGAGAAACATCATTGGTCTTTGTTGTACTTACCTTGATTTTCTTTTCTACAATCTTACCATTAACTTTTACCTTAATGATTTTAGTCTTAGATTCTTTTACGACTTCTTTTGGCTTTTCTTGTGCATTCATTCCTATAAAGGAAAAAATGGCCAGTATCATTATTATATTTTTCATTGTTTCTGTTTTAAAAATTAAAATTCATTTAAATCCGAGACTCTAATTGTCATCGGAGTTTTCTTCTTTCACTTCTTCTATTTCATCTTTAAGATCTTCAGCAGCGTCTTTTACATCGTCACTTGCTTCATCTAATTCTTCACTAACGTCTTCTAAAGCTTCTTCTACTTTTTCGTCAGCTGATTTTTCTTCCCTACAGCTTGTTACTGTAATACCTAAAGTGAAAATAAAAAGTAAAATATATATTGATTTCTTCATAATAGTTGCTTTTAATTGTCATCCATGGCATCTTCCACATCATCAGCGGCGTCCTCAACCGCATCACCAGCATCGTCCACTGCCTCTTCAATTTTGTCTCCTGTATCCTTTTCTTCTCTACAGCTTGTTGTTAGTAAGCTCAAAGAAAATAGTGCGATAAATAAATATGATAATTTTTTCATTTGTAATAGGTTTTAAGTTAATAATACAAATATTGCTTATAGAATTAAGAGTCCTTACTTCTATTCAGTAATAGTTTAACTCATTTACAGTAGAATTAATTTTTTGAGACGGTCTCCTTAAACTGAATAGGTTGGTCTATACTTAAGTTATTGTCAAACTGCAAGGTTCTGATTGGGAATGGAATATTGATACCTTCCTTGTCATAAGCCTTCTTTACAGCAATAATTGCCTTGTTCTTAGTTCTAAGGCGTTCTATAAAACTTGTAGATTCAATCCAAAAACGGCAGAGGTAATTAATAGAACTTCCACCAAATTCTGTAAAGTAAAACTCAACTTCATCTGCAGATTCTACATTATCAATAGCTTTAGCAATGGTTTCCTTGGTCAATTGCTCCACCTTTTCGAGATCAGACTCATAACCTACCCCACACTCTAATGACATACGCATTCGATTGGTCAAAGAATAATTTTTTAAAGGATTTTCTAATATTGTCTTATTAGGAATGACCACCATATTATTGTCGGTTTCTTTCAAGATGAACTCTTTAAGATTAATATCTATAATCTCACCAGAGAAACCGTTTGTCTCAACCCAATGACCGATCTGTATTCTTTTTCTAAAGGATAAAACAACACCGGCAAAAGTATTAGAAATAGTTCCTTGTAGCGCTAAACCAACAGCTAAACCTGCAACACCAGCACCTGCCAACAATGAGGTTAAAGCCTTACTTAAATTAAGAATACCCAAGGATAAAAATAATGCTCCAAGGACTATGACTACTGCTGAAATTCGACCGATTGTTTTGCTGATGGATGGCTGATCTACTTTCTTATCCATAGCCTTAGTCACTAATTTGTTGATTTTCCTAGCGATATAGTAGGACACAATCATGACGAGTACCACCAATATAAAATTTGGAATATATTCTATAATGGTATTAAACCAGCCTTTTAGTTTTTCTATTAGGTTTGTAATTGCTATTTCAAATTGCTCTTTCATCTCTTTGTTTTAAATTAATAGTTAGTGTTTAAATTCTAATAAAGTCTATCCTTCAACAACACTTTCCTTTAATTTAGACGTTGTCTTTTTAGTAAATGCATCTAGCATCCAACTGGCTTTCTCTAATTCTCTAATGTATGCACCAATAAGATCTATGGTTCCTTCATCTTTAATCTCTGATGCTTTTTCGACAACAGAACCCATTTTTTGCAATAGAATTTTATGATTTTCTAAAGTGGTCAGTACCATTTCTTTATCAGACATGTGTGATTTCACCTCTTTTATTTCCGATATCTTTAAATATTCAGAAAGATTACTCATCGGATGATAACGTAGTGTTAAAATACGTTCTGCAATTTCATCGATTTTAACTCTTGCATCAGAATACAGGTCTTCAAATTTTTGATGTAATTCAAAAAAGTTTTCGCCTAAAACGTTCCAATGAAAATTTCTGAGATTTTGGTAATAGATGTGATAATTGGCCAAAAGAGCGTTTAATTCTACTACAGTTGGCATTAATGTGTCGTCTTTTATATTTAAATAATTCATGTGTAATGTTTTTTATGATTAACTATATATATTATAGCACGAAAAGTGTCCAATTACAAAGGCTTAACATCGTTTAACTTATTTTTTGACTACTTAACTTAAATTGTGTTAACGAGTTAGATGAAATGTTAAAGGACTTTAACACAGAAAGGACGCCAAAACCAGATTATATGTTTGTGTATTGAAAGAATTTTCACTATAATGCGAAAGTTTTTTAAGATAAATTATATTTATGGGTAGACCAGCAACACGACCAACTAAATTGAAAGATGGTTATTATATTGAGATTCGTAACAAAGGATCCAGATCAGGAGTAAAACTTTATAGTCAATCGAAATTACAAATGCACCGTGCTATTAAAATGTACGAGCGTTCTAAAGAAGTCCTTATTTTAGGGGAGTCTGTAGATGGTAAATTTGTTGACAAAGAACCAGTTCTGCACGTAGCGGATTAAGGTTTTAAGTTTAATGATTATAAAAAAAGTGTTAGAATTCTAACACTTTTTTTATGCTTACATTATTGAAAACGTATTTTATGAAGAATAAGGCCAGAGGCGGGTGCAATGTAATCCATTACTTCTGCGCTATCGGACTTTAGGGTTTGTTCAATATAATCTAGGGTAACCTCTCCCCTGCCTAATTTTATTAAGGCTCCAAACATTAACCGAATCTGATTTCTCATAAATCCTTTACCAACAACTTTGAAAACATAAGATTGTTCAGGGAAAAAATTTGCAGTGTATAAATCGTTGTTAACGATTTCTGAAAACTCTACTGTTCTTTGATATTTTCCTTTATCTGTTGCACGGTAACAATAGGTTTTGAAATTATGGGTGCCTTCAAATAATTTGGCTCCTTTTTTCATAAGCTCTACATCCAGAGGCTCTAGGATCGTAGTTAAGATTGGTGCGCAAAACGGATGGTTCTTTTGTCCTTCCGAAAACACATAATGGTATTCCTTTAATTTTGAATCTTGAATAATATTGAACTCCTTGTTAACCTCTTTAATTGATAGAGCACGAATGTCTTGTGGCAAATTATGATTAAACAATTCTAAAAATTCATCGAAATCTGCAATAGGTTCATTATAGATGAATAATTCTAAAGCAGCTTCATTGGCTGATACCATAGCATCTGTTCGCCCCGCTCCTAATGTTTTAAATTTTATATCCTTTAAAATAAACTTTAAGGTACGGTCAATCATTAAATGGATCGTTTTTACATCTGGCTGTTTTTGCCAACCATGGAAACGATAGCCTAAGTATTGAATTTTTATAAGGTAATAATAACGCTTATTGAACATTATAAATATAGGTTATTGATGGCGTTTTTCTAGTAGGGATACTATATCATTAAGCTTAAAACCTTTTGCTTGTAGCAACATTAAATAGTGAAAGAGTAAATCAGCACTTTCCTCTAGGAATAACTCGTCATTACTGTCTTTAGCTTCAATAACAACTTCCACAGCTTCCTCCCCTACTTTTTGAGCCACTTTATTTATGCCTTTGTCAAAAAGAGACACAATGTAGCTCTTTGTGTCATCATCACGAAGGTCAGGATCTATTTTAGAAATAGCTATGCGCTCAGCAATAGTATCTTCTAATTTTGAAATGAACCCGAAAGATTGCTTATTATCTTCATTCCAACATGTATCTGTTCCTTTATGGCATGTTGGTCCTAGTGGTCTTACAGTAACTAAAAGTGTATCGTTATCACAATCCAATTTTATATCAACTAAATTTAGGACATTACCACTCTCTTCCCCTTTGGTCCAAAGTCTATTTTTTGTGCGACTAAAGAATGTGACCAACCCAGATGCTTTAGTTTTTTCTAAGGCCTCTTCGTTCATGTAGCCTAACATCAATACATTTTTAGTTGTGGCATCTTGAATGATTGCTGGGACTAAACCGTCCGAGCTTTTTTTGAAATTTATGTTCATTACAAACTTGTTTGTCATTCCTGCGTAGGCAGGAATCTATTTATTAATAAAGATTCGTTGTGGATTCCTGCTTTCGCAGGAATGACAATTATATTCTCACAGGAATCCCCTGCTGTTTTAATTCTTCTTTTAATTCTAGTATTGGTATTTCTCCAAAATGAAAAACACTTGCTGCCAATGCAGCATCGGCCTTTCCTTCTTTAAAGGTATCGGCAAAATGTTGTATTGTTCCAGCACCACCCGAAGCTATAATTGGAATATTGACCAAATCTGATAATTTTGCTAATGCCTTATTCGCAAATCCTGCTTTGGTTCCATCGTGATCCATAGACGTGAATAATATCTCACCTGCTCCTCTCTGTTCTACTTCCTTTGCCCAATCAAATAATTTAATGTCTGTTGGTATGGTTCCGCCTGCTAAGTGCACAAACCACTCTTCGCCAATTTGTTTCGCATCAATAGCAACAACAACGCATTGGCTTCCAAATTTTTCTGAGAGTTCATTAATTAAGTCTGGACGCTTTACAGCTGAAGAATTGATAGACACCTTGTCTGCACCACAATGCAATAAGGCATCAACATCATCAACAGAAGAAATTCCACCACCCACCGTAAATGGTATGTTCACTTGTTCAGCCACTTTTAAAACCATATCGTGCATGGTTTTTCTGTTTTCTAGTGTCGCTGCAATATCTAAAAAAACCAGTTCATCTGCTCCTAATTCCGCATACTGCTTTGCAAGTACAACAGGGTCGCCTGCATCTCGCAAATCAACAAAGTTGACACCTTTTACGGTTCTTCCGTTTTTAATGTCTAAGCATGGTACGATTCTTTTTGTTAGCATAACTCGTATTCGTTATTGCGAGGAACGAAGCAATCTGTTAATTAAAAAAAGAGATTGCCGCGCTACGCTCGCAATGACATTTAATTGTTAATTATAAAATTCTCTAATTGTTTTAAACTAATTCTATTCTCATAGATGGCTTTACCAATAATTACTCCTTCGCACCCTAATTGTTCTAATTGAGGTAATTCGCCGTAATTTGAAATGCCTCCAGAAGCAATTAATTTAAGGGATTCTTCGCTTCCGCCTTCGTTAAAGCTTCGTCGGGCAAGTCGCTCTGAATGACATTCTCTTAATATTTTGGAATACAATTCAAATGAAGGACCTTCTAACATACCATCCTTAGAGATATCAGTACAAATCACATACGACACACCTTTTGTTTGATAGTCTTTGATGAATGGGATCACTTCTAGATCACTTTCTTCTTGCCAGCCTGAAATTGCTATCTTTTCATTATTACAGTCCGCTCCAAGGATAATTTTATCAGACCCAAATTTAGAAATCCAACTTTCAAATAGTTCTGGTTTTTTTACGGCTATACTCCCACCAGTTATTTGATGAACACCAGACTCGAAAGCTATTTTTAAATCGTCGTCAGACTTTAAGCCACCACCAAAATCTATCTTAAGATTTGTCATAGTAGCAATTCGCTCTAAAACTTTATAGTTAACGATATGACTCGCTTTTGCGCCATCTAAATCTACAACGTGCAAATATTGTATACCTGAATCTTCAAATAGTTTGGCGACTTCCAAAGGGTTTTCATTGTATACCTTTTTGGTGTTATAATCGCCTTTAGTGAGACGGACACATTTTCCGTCTATGATGTCTATTGCTGGTATGATCCTCATAACATTTCCCGTGAAAATGGGAATCTCTTTTAATTAATATTTTTTCTTTCATTGTGGATTCCGCATCAAGTGCAGAATGACAAATCGTTTAAATGCGGTTTATAGCTCAAGAAAATTCTTCAACAACTGCTCTCCTACTTTAGATGATTTTTCAGGGTGAAACTGAACTCCGTAAAAATTATCTTTTTTTAATGCCGACGCATACTCTATGTCATAATCTGAAGCTGCAATTTGTTCATCACAATGTTCAGCATAATAGCTATGAACCAAATACATGTAATCACCTTCAGAAATATTCTTAAATAAATCAGATTTTAAATGCTTTATAGTGTTCCATCCCATTTGAGGCACTTTTACATTATCTGAAAAACGTTTGACATTGGTATTGAAAATTCCCAAACCTTTAGTATTTCCTTCTTCAGTATGGTTACACATTAATTGCATGCCTAAACAAATACCTAAAACAGGTTGCCTAAGTTCTGGAATCAATTCATCTAGACCACTTTCTTTAAGCATTTTCATTGCTGAACTGGCTTCACCTACTCCTGGAAAAATGACTTTATCTGCATTAATTATGTCGTCCGGTTTATCAGATAATACAGCATCATATCCCAAACGCTGAAAAGCGAATTGAATACTCTTTATGTTACCAGCTCCGTAATTTACTATTGCTATAGTAAAAGCCCCATCTAACTTCCCCGAAGGGGAAGAACTTTCACTCAAGTCTATATTTTCTATATTATTCATTATTATCCGTAATTAGTTCCTTCCCTCTGGGAAGGTTAGGATGGGCTTTTTTACAAAACTCCTTTTGTACTTGGTAATATCATTTTCTCAACATCTTGTTTTACAGCCATTTTTATAGCCTTTGCAAATGCTTTGAAAATAGCTTCAATCTTGTGGTGTTCGTTAGTACCTTCAACCTTTATATTTAGATTACACTTAGCTCCATCTGTAAAGGATTTAAAGAAATGGTAAAACATTTCTGTTGGCATTTTCCCTATCATTTCGCGTTTAAATTCCGCTTCCCAAACTAGCCAGTTACGCCCGCCAAAATCTATAGCAACTTGTGCTAAGCAATCATCCATTGGCAATGAAAACCCATAGCGTTCAATGCCCAATTTATTACCAAGTGTCTTTGCAAAAACTTCTCCCAAGGCGATAGCTGTGTCTTCTATGGTGTGATGCTCATCTACCTCTAAGTCACCATCTACTTTAATATTTAAATCCAGTTGACCATGACGCGCAATCTGGTCTAACATGTGGTCAAAAAAGGCAATGCCTGTATCTATTTTGCTTTTTCCTGTTCCGTCTAGATTAAGGTCTATTTTTATCTTCGTTTCATTGGTATTTCGTTCTATACCTCCAACACGTTCTGTTGTTTTCAAAAATCTATATATGGCTTCCCAGTCATTTGTTTCTAAAGCAATGTAGTCTTGTAATTCCGAGTTACTAACAGTGACTTCATCTGTACCTAAATTTGTATTGTCATTAATGAATATGCCTTTGGCGCCAAGATTTTTAGCTAACTCTATATCTGTTAGTCTATCACCTATGACGAATGAATTTGCTAAATCGTAATCCTCAGAGAAATACTTTGTCAACAAACCTGTATTTGGCTTTCTGGTCGGTGCATTATCCTTTGCGAATGTTCTGTCTATAAATTGTTCTTCAAAAATAACACCTTCACTTTCAAAAGTCTTTAAAACAAAATTATGAACTGGCCAAAAGGTGTCTTCCGGATAAACATCAGTTCCTAACCCATCTTGATTTGTAATCATTATGATTTCAAAATTCAATTCTTTTGCAATCTTACTTAAGTATTGAAACACTTTTGGGTAGAACTCTAATTTCTCGAATGAATCTATTTGTTCGTCAGCAGGTTCCTTGATTAAGGTGCCGTCGCGGTCTATAAATAATATTGGCTTTTCCATCTTTTTTATCATTCCTGCCTTTCGACTATCGCTCAAGATAAACTGCGGCAGGAATCTATTTAATTTTAATTAATTGTGGATTCCGCATCAAGTGCGGAATGACAATCTTAGTTTAATTCGTTCAATATTTTAATTAGTTGTTTGTTTTCAGATTGAGTTCCAATGGTAAACCTTAAACAATTCTCACACAAAGGTTGCGTTGTCCTATTTCTAACAACAACTCCTCTTTCTATTAATTGCGCATAACGCAGATTAGCATCATCTACTTTAACTAAAAGGAAATTAGCATCAGATTTATAAATAGTATTAACAAATGAGATTGAACTTAAATCTTCTGATAATGCTTGGCGTTCAGTCAAAATTGAACTCACTTCTTGTTTAACTTGTTCTAAATCATTCAAACGCTCTATTGCTCTATCTTGGGTCAATTGATTGACATTATATGGTGGCTTTATTTTGTTTAAAACTGAAATAATAAATTCTGAAGCATAACATATTCCTAGTCGAATTCCTGCTAAACCATAAGCTTTAGAGAGTGTTTGGGTCACTACTAGATTATGGAAATCATTTAATCGACTCACCCAACTGTCGCAGTTAGAAAAGTCTATATACGCTTCATCAATAACTACAATGCCATTAAATCCATTTAGTAATTCTTCAATTTTATGTGCACTGAAACTATTCGCTGTTGGATTATTTGGTGAGCACAAGAACAGTATTTTTGAAAATTCATTCTGAGTATCAAGTATCTCATTAACCCTTGGCTCAAAATTATCATCTAATAAGACGCTCTGTATTTGTACAGCATTCAAATCTGCCAATACCGAATACATACCATACGTTGGTGGTAATGTGATGACATTATCTCTATTAGGCTCGCAAAAGGCTCTAAACAATAAATCCAACACTTCGTCGCTTCCATTACCTAATAGTATTTGAGTCGTCTTTACACCCTTAAGGTCTGCTAGTCGTTCTTTAACTTTAGATTGTTGTGGATCTGGATATCTATTGACATTGGTTTGAAACGGGTTTTCATTTGCATCAATAAATACCATATCAGCCGTTGCATCTTTGTACTCATCGCGTGCCGATGAATAGGGTTTGATGTTTTTGATATTTTCTCTAATGAGATTGTCTATGCTAAAATTTTTCATTCTAATACTTCTCGATACAATTTCTCATCCTTCGAAATCACTCGAAGTGACACTTGGTTATTTGTTTGTCATTCTGAGTGAAACTAAGAATCTATTTATGAGATTCCTCACATACGCTCGGAATGACGGTTTACTCTTTTAAATCATTTAGTCGCAAGGTTACTGCATTCTTATGTGCTTCTAGTCCTTCTGCTTCTGCCATTAATTCAATTGCAGACCCAATATTTTGTATTCCTTTTTTTGATATTTTCTGAAACGTCATGCTCTTTTGAAAACTATCTAAGTTGACACCAGAATAGGCTTTAGAAAAGCCATTCGTTGGTAGTGTGTGGTTAGTTCCGGAAGCATAATCTCCAGCACTTTCTGGTGTGTATTTACCAATAAAAACAGAACCAGCATTACCTATATTTTCTACAAAAAAATTATTACTAGTAGTGGAAACAATAAAATGTTCTGGCCCGTATGTATCTATTAATTCTAGTGCTGTTTCAAAATTATCAATCACGATAGATTTTGAATTTTTAATGGCATCTTTAGCGATTTGTTTTCTAGGCAACTTTTGTAACTGTAAAGCAACTTCTTTATTTACCTGTTCAGCGAATAATTTTGATGTAGTGACTAAAATAACTTGACTATCTGAACCATGTTCAGCCTGACTCAATAAATCTGATGCCACATAAGCTGGGTTTGCAGACTCATCTGCCATAACTAACAATTCGCTTGGTCCTGCTGGCATGTCTATCGCCACTCCATATTTTGTTGCTAATTGTTTCGCTACTGTGACAAATTGATTGCCCGGCCCAAATATTTTATAGACCTGTGGAATGGATTCAGTGCCAAACGTTAATCCAGCTATAGCCTGTATGCCTCCAACTTTTACAATTTTAGTAACACCACAAAGGTCTGCTGCATATAAAATTTCATTAGCAATCTTTCCTTCTTTGTTTGGTGGTGAACATAATACAATCTCTTTACATCCTGCAAGAGTCGCCGGAACCGCTAACATTAAAACTGTTGAAAATAAAGGTGCAGTTCCTCCAGGTATATATAAACCCACTTTTTGGATAGGTCGCTTTTCTTGCCAACATTCTACACCTTCCATTGTGTTAAGAAAAACCTTCTCAGTTTTTTGCGCTGAGTGAAACTTTTCAATATTTGATTTTGCCAATCGGATGGCATCCTTAAGTTCATTAGAAACTGATGTTACAGCACTTTTAATTTCGGCTTTGCTGACGATATTAGATTCTAAAGTAACACCGTCAAACATTGATGTATATTTTTCTATGGCTTGGTCTCCATTTTTGCTCACATCACTAAAGACCTGGTTAACAGTAGCCTCAATATCATCAACAGTTTGGGTTGGTCGTTTCAGTAACTCTAACCAAGATTGTTTAATAGGGTTTTCAATTATTTCCATTACAGCACCATATTTTCGATTGGACAAACTAAGATCCCTTCTGCCCCATTGGCCTTGAGTTCATCAATAACATTCCAAAAATCATTTTTATTGATTACAGAATGTAATGAGCTCCAGCCTTCTTTTGCTAAAGGTAAAATAGTTGGGCTATTCATTCCCGGTAAAATCTTAGTAATAGCGTCTATTTTTTCATTAGGAGCATTCAATAGCACATACTTGTTTTCTCTTCCTCTAAGCACTGATTTTAACCGAAATTGTATCTTTTCAATCAGTAGCTTATTCTCATTGGAAATCTTTGGCGAACTTGCCAAAACAGCCTCAGATTTCAACAAAACCTGAATTTCCTTTAGTCCATTCTTAAACAAAGTACTTCCGCTAGAAACAATATCGCATACACCATCGGCTAAACCTATATTAGGAGCTATTTCGACAGAGCCATTAATGATATGAAGATTCGCTTTAATCTTTTCCTTTTCCAAAAAAGAATTTACTGTGTTTGGGTAAGATGTCGCAATCCTTTTGCCCGCAAGCTCTTTTAGGGAGTTAATTTTTGATGATTTTGGGACAGCAATTGAAACACGACACTTAGAAAAGCCTAAGCGTTCATTAATTTTAATATCCTCTCCCTTTTCAAAAAGTACGTTCTCACCAATAATAGCTGCATCTACAACGCCATCTCTTAAATATTGTGGTATATCGCCATTACGCAAATAAAACACCTCTAGTGGAAAATTTCGTGCAGAGGCTTTGAGTTGATCTTTACCATTGTCGATTGAGATTCCTATTTCCTTTAGTATTTTCATGGAATCGTCATGAAGTCGGCCAGATTTCTGTACTGCAATCTTTAATTTATTCATAATATTTTCCGTGAAAACGGAAATCTTTTTTAATTATACTTCCTTCTTTTGTCATAAGATCCCAACCTGCTTTGGGACTGTTTTCAAATGTTTTACAAAACATTTGAAAATGAAAAACCCATCTGATTTCTCAAACGGGTTTTAAAATATATTTTGAATTTATTCAATACACTTTCACCTCGCTTGAGCGATTGTATGAAAATGATGATGTAATTGAATAAATGTCATGTTCTTTTTTGTTGCTACAAATATTGCTAAATAAAATTTATTTATCCTAATTATTATCTAATGAAATTTAATTTTTAGCAAATCTTTAATATTTGAACTTTAAATTATTGATTACCTAAAATAATTGGCATACCACTATCACCAGAACCAATCACAATAACTTTGCTGTTTGGCGACTCAGATAATTTTATGGTAGCATCAATACCTTTGTCCTGCAAAATCTTATCTGTTAATGAAGCGCTTAAAATTCTATTAGCATCAGCTTTACCTTGAGCTTCAATACGTACTTTTTCAGCTTCTTTTGAAGCCGTTACCAGTCTAAATTCATATTCTAAAGACTCTTGTTCCTGTCTGAGCTTACGCTCAATTGCTTCTTTAATTGTGTTTGGAAGTGTAACGTCACGCACTAGAACTTCATTCAGTTGCACATATTGTTTTTCTAATATCAATTTGGTTTCTTCAAAAATTTCATCTTGAATGGCATCTCGCTTACTTGAATATAATTGCTCAGGAGTATATCTACCAACAACACTTCTTGCTGCAGATCGTATGGCTGGTTGTATAACACGTTGTAGATAACCTTCACCTAAATTTTGATGTAGTTTTCCTAAATCAGAATATACTGGTTCGTACCAAGCAGATGCATCAATTTGAATTTCAAGACCGTTGGATGACAACACTTTCATTTTTTCAAACAATTCTTGCTGACGTACTTCATAAACAAAAACTTCGTTCCAAGGTGCTACTATATGAAATCCTTCTGACATTGGTGGCTCGTCTATTACAACTCCTTCACCGAAAGTTTTAAAAAGCACACCAGCTTCACCAGAATCTATGGTAACAGCAGATTTTGCAAGTACAACAATTAAAAATACTACTCCTATCAAAATGGGTAGTCCTATTTTTGGTAATTTATCCATAATTCAATTTTTTATATTAGTCCGTTATATTTTCTTATAAACCACTCCAAAGATAAGGTTAAAACAATGAAGCCCAATAGATATTTCCAATCAATTAATTGCACCACATCTGTTTTCTGCTTTTGTATTGTAGCAAACCGTTGATCTTCCAATAAGTTAGGAATTAATCTCGATGTATTATCGATAAAATATGAGCTTCCCCCATTATTTGCTGAAAGCGCTTGCATTTTTGTGACATTAGCATTTAAAAACTGCTGTTCTACATTATACTCCAAAACCTTAAACTCACCTGATGCAGAAATTGGCTCATCCGTATTTCTGACCGTAAATGAATATTCTCCTGATGCAATTCCGCTTAAGTCAACTGAGTATGTGCTACCTTTTAAAAGTAAAGGAAGCTCTTGGGTAGATTGATCTTCTTTATTTTCTAAGTTGATTAATAGATTAGCGTTAGGGTCGAATTCAAAATTGTTATTAAAATATTGTGCGTTGATGATAAGGTTTTCATTGCCGTTATAAAAAGACCTATAGTCTAATGTCATTCGGCTACGTTTTTTATTAGAACTTAAGTACTGTACCAATTTGCCTATGATATTATCAAAATCGTTAAAAGTGCCTTGTTGTAAAAATGAATGTGCACGCCACCTCCAAATACCTTCTCCATTTAAAATAGCATGTTTTTGATTATCAATTTCAAAAGTGCTTAATAGAGGCTGATTGGTATTAATTCCATTGACTGTTTTATACAACAAGGTTTCCTGCTGTACTTTAAATTGAAGCTCACCAAACTCCGAAACCATTGGAGGAAAGTCTTCAAAGTTTAAATCATCAACAATAAATGGAGAATAATTGACATTAAATTCAGCTTGATAGTCTTCTGTCTGGTTGGTCACTTCTTGTTCGTAGAATGACTGTACACTATTCAGTAAATTCCAATCTGTTGTAGGTCCTGTTATAACTAAAGTATTTCTCTTTTCCTCAAAAAGTTCTTTTAATACATTGTTAAAGCTATTATTTGGTTGATAAATGATAAATAGTTGAAAATCATTTATTTTTGAATTTATTTCAGAAGGATTTAAAACACTAACACTTCTTTGCTCATTGGTTTCTATAGCTTTCTTTAAAGCACCTAAGTCTGGATGTAATTGCTCTGATACCAATGCAATGTTTGTCTTTTGATCAATAACTTCTACTGCAAAATTCTTTATGTTGTTTACAGTATTTCTTTCTTCAGATAGCGGTGTTATAGAAACTCTATAGGATTGTACACCAACTCTATTTGCAGGCAAGGTCGTCGATATTATTTCAGACGTCTTGTCTGCATTAAATTGAATATTTTGAGAATAAATTGACGATGAGCCAGATAAAACTTCAAGTCTTGAACTTACTGGTGCTGTCCCAGAGTAATTAACGACGATCTCTACAGGAAATCTATTCTTTAAATATACATATCTATTAACATTGACCTGTTTGATGCTTAAATCTAAATATGTAGTTGTATCACCTAATATGACTGTATTTATCTGAGCGTCATTCTTATTATTTACGTATTGATAATCTTTACCAAAGGTTTGGTTACCGTCAGAAATAAAAATAATGGATGTTGTATTATCTGGGTATATGTCTTCAACTTGTTGAAAAGCCTCAAAGGCATTAGTTTGTTTGTCTTTAAAATTTAAACTGTCTAAGCTCTTAAATTCGGATCCAAACTTAAACACATCAATATTAAACCTGTCTTTAAGATCTTGATTTTCCATTAAACTACTGACTAATCTCTTCGTGCTCTCATCCTGATTGAGATAAGCAATGGATTCTGAGTTATCCACAGCTATGATTAAGCTCGGTTTTTCCTCATAGTAAGTAACTGCATTAAACTTTGGATTGATCAATAAAATAAGGATAGCAAAGAGACTTAAAAATCGTAGTAACGCAAGAGTT
This sequence comes from Winogradskyella sp. A3E31, assembly GCF_046720935.1. Classification (NCBI taxonomy): domain Bacteria; kingdom Pseudomonadati; phylum Bacteroidota; class Flavobacteriia; order Flavobacteriales; family Flavobacteriaceae; genus Winogradskyella; species Winogradskyella sp. A3E31. The sequence goes on along the minus strand of NZ_JBHNWH010000005.1, from coordinate 97,715 downwards.
TTATTTAGCTTTTTTCGTTGTTTATACCCATATATATACTGAAACAGCGCTAACAAAAGCGCTGCTACTCCAGCAAGTATTATATAAATTATTGTTTCGGTATTCATCTAAATTTAAGACTTGAAGCTATGAGATTCCTATTGCACAGGAATTTGTTAAGTCAGCATACCTCCATCAACATTTAAGGTTTGTCCTGTAACATAAGCACTCAAGTCACTTGCCAAGAAGACACAGGCATTCGCAATATCTTCAGGAGTTCCCCCTCGTTTTAAAGGAATAGCATTTCTCCACCCTTTTACAGTGTCTTCATCTAATTTAGCCGTCATTTCAGTCTCAATGAAACCAGGAGCAATTACATTACTTCTTATGTTCCTTGATCCTAATTCTAACGCTACAGATTTTGAAAAGCCTATGATACCAGCTTTAGAAGCTGCATAATTGGTTTGTCCAGCATTTCCTTTAACGCCAACAACAGAACTCATATTAATAATGGAACCTTTTCGTTGTTTTAGCATGGTTCTTTGGACAGCTTTAGTCATGTTAAAAACAGACTTTAGATTGACCTCGATCACTTTATCGAAATCCTCTTCACCCATTCGCATTAACAAATTATCTTTTGTAATACCTGCGTTATTCACAAGGATATCAATACTTCCGAATTCTTCAAGTACATCTTCAGCTAATTTCTGAGCTTCGTCAAAACTTGCGGCATTACTTTGGTAACCTTTAGCCTTAATTCCTTTTGCATTTAATTCTTTTTCTAATTCTTGAGCCGCCTCAGCTGAAGAGCTAAATGTAAATGCTACATTCGCTCCTTGATCTGCAAAGATTTCAGCGATTCCTTTACCAATTCCTCGGCTTGCCCCAGTGATTATTGCTGTTTTTCCTTCTAATAGTTGCATCTTATTTTGATTAGTTAGTTTAATATTTTAAAAGCGATACATTTCAAATATAAACATTACAAATTGCATCAAATAAAAAAACCTCACAAGATTTTGTAAGGTTTTTAACAGTAATTTGAAGAAATTATCCTTCAAATTATGCTGAATTTATTTCAGCATCTATATTCTATAATTTAGCGTAATGCTTCAGCAACTTTTTTACCAATTTCAGCTGGTGAATCTACTACGTGAATCCCACATGCTCTCATAATTTTCTTTTTCGCTTGTGCCGTATCATCACTACCTCCTACAATGGCTCCTGCATGCCCCATTGTTCTTCCGGCTGGTGCTGTTTCCCCTGCAATGAAACCTATAACAGGTTTTTTGCTACCACTCTCTTTATACCAGTTTGCTGCATCAGCTTCTAACTGACCGCCAATCTCACCAATCATAACTACAGCCTCAGTTTCTGGGTCATTAATTAATAGTTCAACAGCTTCTTTGGTTGTTGTTCCAATAATTGGATCTCCTCCAATCCCGATAGCTGTTGTAACACCTAAGCCTTGTTTAACAACTTGGTCAGCAGCTTCATACGTTAACGTACCAGATTTAGATACTATACCTACTTTTCCTTTTTTGAAAACAAATCCAGGCATGATGCCAACTTTAGCCTCTTCAGGAGTTATTACTCCTGGACAGTTTGGACCAATTAATCTACAATCTCTATTTTTTATATAGTCTGAAGCTTTAATCATATCCGCAACGGGAATACCTTCAGTAATGGTAATAATCACTTTAATACCCGCATCTGCAGCTTCCATTATAGCATCAGCAGCAAAGGCAGGTGGTACAAAAATTATAGTTGTATCCGCGCCAACTTTCTCTACAGCTTCAGCAACAGTATTAAATACAGGCTTGTCTAAATGTGTTTGTCCCCCTTTTCCTGGTGTAACACCACCTACAACATTTGTTCCATACTCTATCATTTGACCAGCATGAAATGTTCCTTCACTACCAGTGAAACCTTGAACAATAATTTTTGAATCTTTGTTAACTAATACGCTCATGAATATTACTATTTATTTTGTGTTTTTAGACGGTGCAAAAATACGAGTTTTGAAACGTATTTAAGAGTCTTGTTTATATTTTTCTTTTAGAATAAGATGCTAGACTTTCTAAATCACTCTCATTTGCTTGTTGACTAATTTCATAACCCCTATAAAGTTTACCATCCTTTACCTCCCAGATAGTTGAAAAATGGCCTAGTGCTATTTCATTTGTGGAATTTTCTATAGCTGAACCATAGAGTGTATGTCGTGTTACAACTGTTGAATCTTTACTAATAACATGTGTGAATTCAAATCTTAGGTGATGAAAAGCCTTTCTGGTTTGAGCAAAAAAATCTTCAAGGTCATTGTAATTTAGTCGTTTAAACCCTTCGCTACTTGTCCAATGTAATTCACATTCTTTATGAAAAAATTTTGAAACGATGCTTTCATCATTAGCCAAATCAGATTTATAAAACGATATAACAATATTTTTTGCTGACAATTTACAAGTCTTTTAATTTTTTAAGAATATCCGGAATCTGCTTTATGGACGCTAATTCTTTATACTTTGTTCTGAAATCTTCCGCAGGTGTGCCAAAATAATGTTTATTCGCTTCAAGTGATTTACTAACGCCAGATTGTGCAGAAATAACAACCTTTTCTCCTATGGTTATTCCACTTGTAATTCCGACTTGACCCCATATTGTCACATTATCGCCAATAACCACACAACCGGCTATTCCTGTTTGTGAAGCTATAAGACATTTTTTTCCAATAACGGTATCGTGTCCCACTTGAATTTGATTATCCAACTTGGACCCTTCACCAATCGTGGTGTCTCCAGTAACTCCCTTATCAATAGAGCATAATGACCCAATATCAACATTATCTTCTATAACAACTCTGCCTCCAGATTTTAATTGATCGTAAGCTTCAGGCCTGTTCTTATAATAGAAAGCGCTCGCTCCTAGAACTGTTCCTGCATGGATCGTAACATTATTACCAATAACTGTGTCATCGTAAATACTAACGTTAGAATGGATAATACAGTTTTTTCCGATTGAAACATTGTTGCCGATAAAACAATTTGGCTGAATGATAGTCCCCTCTCCTATTTTAGCATCGTCTGCAATTGCAGAATTAGAAGGCCTAAATGGTTTAAAGTGTTCCGTCAGTTTATTAAAGTCACGGAACGGATCGTCCGAAATTAAGAGTGCCTTACCATCTGGACATTCTACTTCTTTATTGATAAGAACAATAGTAGCCGCAGATTGTAACGCTTTGTCGTAGTACTTAGGGTGATCTACAAAAACAATATCTCCAGGCTCAACAACATGTATTTCATTCATTCCAAGTACAGGGAAATCTGAATCGCCAACAAACTCACAGTTAATGAGCTTGGCTATTGATTTTAATGTGTGTGGTTTGGGAAATTTCATAGATTCCTGCCTGCGCAGGAATGACAACCCACGCAAAATTTTAATAAAAAATTACTCCTTAACACGTTCTTTATACGTTCCTTTTTCTGTCTCAACCTTAATTTTATCTCCTTCGTTGATAAACAGAGGCACATTGACTTCTGCACCAGTTTCTACAATTGCAGGTTTAGTCGCGTTAGTTGCTGTATTTCCTTTGACACCAGGTTCAGTTGATGTGACTTCTAAAATTACGCTAGCTGGCAATTCTACAGATAACGGCATGTTATCTTCAGAGTTAATCTGGATAGTTACAATTTCCCCTTCCTTCATTAATTCTGGACGGTCAAGAGCAGATTCTAATAGTCGGATTTGTGTATAATCGGCTTCATTCATAAAGTGATAAAATTCTCCGTCAGTATATAAATATTGAAACTTATGAGTTTCTACTCTAACATCTTCAATTTTATGCCCAGCAGAAAATGTATTGTCCAATACTTTTCCTGTTGTGACACTTTTTAATTTAGTTCTGACGAAAGCAGGACCTTTACCTGGCTTTACGTGAAGAAATTCTATAATTTTATAGATATCGTTATTATATCTAATACATAATCCGTTTCTAATATCTGAAGTACTTGCCATTTTTTAATTTACGATTAAGAATTTGATTTAAAATACCCTTTCATGATTCCTCTATGAGAGTTTTTGATAAATTGAAGAATTTCATCTCTTTCGGGAGTTGCCTCCATTTCTGCTTCAATCAAGTCAGAGGCTTGGGTATTATTATAATTTTTCTGATATAATATTCTATATATATCCTGAATTTCACGAATTTTATCTGTCGTATAGCCTCTTCTCCTAAGCCCAACAGAATTGATACCAACATAAGAAAGTGGCTCTCGAGCAGCCTTTACATAAGGTGGAACATCCTTTCTGACTAAAGATCCTCCTGTTACAAAAGCATGATTTCCAATAGAGCAAAATTGATGCACGGCTGTCATACCAGCTAATACCACATAATCACCAACTGAAATATGACCTGCTAGCGTACTATTGTTTGAAAAAATACAATTGTCACCAACGATGCAATCGTGAGCAATATGACAATAGGCCATAATTAAGCAATTATTACCTACAACAGTCTTCATTTTGTCTGTAGTTCCACGATTTATAGTAACACATTCTCTAATGGTGACGTTATCACCAATTTCTACAGTGGTGTCTTCATCGTTATATTTTAAATCTTGTGGTACAGCTGAAATTACCGATCCAGGAAAAATGTTACAGTTTTTACCTATACGGGCACCTTCCATTATGGTAACATTACTCCCTATCCATGTACCCTCTCCAATCTTCACATTGTTATGAATGGTTGTAAAAGGTTCTATGACTACATTCTTGGCAATTTTTGCACCAGGATGCACATAAGCTAAAGGCTGGTTCATAATTATTTTACTTTAGTGATTTGTGCCATGATTTCTGCTTCCGATACTAATCTTCCATTAGCATAAGCTCTACCTTGCATTTGGCAAATGCCTCGTCTTATTGGTGCTAATAAGTCTAATTTAAAAATTAATGTGTCTCCAGGAACGACTTGATACTTATATCTCACATTATCAATTTTCAACAAATATGTGAGGTAATTTTCAGGGTCTGGCACTGTACTTAGTACTAAAATTCCACCTGTTTGGGCCATAGCTTCAATTTGTAAAACGCCTGGCATTACTGGTGCTCCTGGAAAATGCCCCACAAAGAACGGTTCGTTCATGGTGACATTTTTTATGCCAACAACATGTTCTTCCGAAAGTTCTAAGATTTTATCAACCAAAAGAAACGGTGGTCGATGCGGTAACATTTCCATGATTTGATTGATATCCTTAACTGGTTCGGCATGTAGGTCAACCACTGGCACATGGTTACGCCTTTCATTCTTTATAATTTTAGACATCTTCTTGGCAAACTGGGTATTTACATAATGACCTGGTTTGTTTGCAATGACTTTACCCTGCAATCTTGTTCCTATTAAAGCAAGATCTCCTAAGACATCCAATAATTTGTGTCGTGCTGCTTCATTAGGATGATGCAAAGTTAAATTGTCTAATATGCCGTTGGGTTTAACAGCAATGCTATCCTTATTGAAGGCTACTTTTAGTTTTTCAACTGTTTTTTGGGATATTTCCTTATCCACATAAACAATAGCATTATTGAGATCGCCACCTTTTATTAATCCATGTTCTAGCAAGGTTTCTAGCTCATGTAAAAAACTAAAGGTTCTAGAGTCTGCAATATTTTCCTTAAAATCGGATATGGTATTTAAGGTAGCATTTTGCGTGCCTAATACTTTAGTGCCAAAATCGACCATAGTCGTTATTTGATACTCTTTTGCAGGCATCAAAATTATTTCACTTCCGGAATCTTCATCGGTGTAAGATACAATCTCATTGACGACAAACACTTCACGTTTAGCATCTTGCTCAACTGTTTTAGCCTTTTCAAGCGCCTCGACAAAGAATTTTGATGACCCGTCCATAATTGGAGGTTCAGAAGCATCTAATTCTATAATAATATTGTCTATATCCAAACCAACCAAAGCTGCTAATACGTGCTCACAGGTTTGAATGATTACCCCATTTTTTTCAAGGCAAGTCCCACGTTGTGTATTAGTTACATAGTTTGCATCTGCCTCTATGATAGGCTCGCCTTCAAGGTCAACGCGTTTAAATGCAAAACCAGAGTTTTCTGGAGCAGGCTTAAATGTTATGGTTACATTCTTACCAGTATGAAGGCCAACACCTTTGAGTGACACCTCTTGTTCAATGGTTTTTTGGTTATCTTCAATTTTAACTATTGCCATCTACTTTTTTTTCTAATTCGTTAATCGTTTTCACCAATTTAGGAAGGTTTTTAAAATATACATAAGACTTATTAAAATCCCCATAACCTAATGCAGGTGATCCTTGTAAGACTTCATTATCCTTAACATTTCTTCCTATACCAGATTGTGCCTGTATCTTAACGTTATTTCCAATACTTATATGCCCAACAATACCAACTTGGCCACCAATTTGGCAGTTTTCACCAATTTTTGTGGAACCAGCGATACCTGTTTGTGCAGCTATTACCGTATTTTTCCCGATTTCAACATTATGAGCAATCTGAATCTGATTATCTAACTTTACTCCTCGCCTAATTATTGTGGATCCTAAAGTGGCACGATCAATAGTTGTCCCTGCACCAATATCCACGTAATCTTCTAAAATTACATTTCCTATTTGAGGTACTTTATTGTATTCCCCATCTTCATTTGGAGCAAACCCAAATCCGTCAGCACCTATAATAGCTCCCGAATTGATAACACAGTTTTCTCCAATAACACAGTCTGAATAAATTTTAGCACCCGCAAATACTATGGTATTGTCTCCTATCTTTACATTGTCACCAACATAACTGTTTGGAAATATTTTTACATTATTACCAATCGTTACGTTATCCCCCACATAACTAAAAGCTCCGATATAGATATCATCCCCTTTTTTTGCACTATCAGATACAAAAACAGGATTTTCAATTCCTGTTTTATTTAACTTAATCTGATTGTAATATTCTAACAATTTTGAAAAAGACTTATAAGCATCTTCCACTTTAATAAGTGTCGTCTTTATGTCATGCTCGGCTTCAAAATCCTTACCAACAATAGTAATAGAGGCATCCGTAGAATAGATGTAAGACTTGTATTTAGGGTTTGCCAAAAATGTGAGCGACCCAGACGTGCCTTCTTCTATTTTTGAAAGTTGAGACACTTCAGTTTCAGCATCACCAACAACCTCTCCTTCTAAAATACCTGCAATTTGTTGTGCTGTAAATTTCAATGGACTGTTTTTTGGTCTTTGTTTGGTTTCCGCAAAAATAGAAAAAATACCTCACAATCTGTTTTTGGGATAGCAGATATAATATTTAACTACAGGTTTGCTCAATGCTTTTAAATTTAATTGATCGGATGCTTTTACTATATCCTTGACCTTACCGTTTTTAAATTTAATATTGATATTCTGTCTATCTTGCTCATAAGCTTGATTGGAAATACTACCACTAAACACAAAATAGTCTGCTTCATGTTCCGATATATTATATTTTAACATTAAGGCATTCTTATGTTTATGCAATTGTGTTTCAATAATTGGATTGTTCTTCAGCTTAACTTTTAACAAGTCCCTGTTAATAAGCATGTCGCACAAATTGCTAAGTACAAAATCATCGTGATATTGCCATACTTTCATTGCCGACACTACATCATAATCGTCTAATTTTGAAAACTTTTCTAAAGCCAATTCCTTAAAGCTAGAAGCATCAATAGCATTGTTTAAAAAGAATTTAAGAGGCTTACTAGCTTCCAAATCGAACCCGTCTAAAACTAATTCATTGGCACGTTTTAAAACCCTAATTAATAATTGCTCCGCAACAATTCCTGTCTTGTGTAAATATACCTGCCAGTACATTAAACGGCGAGCCACTAAAAATTTTTCAACACTATATATGCCTTTTTCCTCAATAACAATATTATCGTCAACTACATTTAGCATAGTAATGATACGTTCGCTATTAATGTTTCCTTCAGCAACACCTGTGTAAAAACTATCGCGTTTTAAATAATCAGCCCTATCCATATCTAATTGACTAGATATAAGCTGACACATAAACTGCCTTTTGTAATTTCCTTTGTAAATTTCTATCGCTAACGTTAATTTTCCGTTAAACTCTTCATTGAGTTTTTGCATAAAATGAAGTGAAATAACCTCGTGAGAAACGTTATTAACAATACTATGTTCCATAGCGTGCGAAAAAGGCCCATGACCAATATCATGCAATAAAATGGCTATATAAAGGGCTGTTTCTTCGTCTTTGGAAATTTCAACTCCTTTAAAACGAAGGACATTGACCGCTTTTTGCATTAAATGCATACAACCCAATGCATGATGAAATCTTGTATGATGTGCACCAGGATAGACCAAATATGATAAGCCCATTTGACTTATTCTTCGTAATCTTTGAAAATATCGATGCTGAATAAGATCAAAAATTAGGGAATTGGGAATGGTAATAAAACCGTAAATTGGGTCGTTAAATATTTTGAGTTTGTTCTTTACTGGCAAACCGTTAATTTAAATTGTAATAAAAACAAATATACATGAACGAAATCAATATCCTTTGGGTCGATGACGAAATAGATTTACTAAAACCTCATATTATCTTTTTAGAGCAAAAACAATATAAGGTGACTAAATGCCAAAGTGGAACGGAAGCCCTTGAAGTATTAGATGATACAAATTTTGATATTGTTTTCTTAGATGAAAATATGCCTGGTCTTACGGGTTTAGAAACTCTAAACGAAATAAAAGAAAGACGTGCCAATCTACCTGTTGTAATGATCACCAAAAGTGAAGAAGAATATATAATGGAGGAGGCTATTGGTAATAAAATTGCTGATTATCTTATAAAACCAGTTAACCCAAATCAGATTTTATTGAGCCTAAAGAAAAATTTAGACCATTCTCGTTTGATTTCAGAAAAAACAACCTCTAATTATCAACAGGAATTTAGAAAAATCGCCATGGACTTGTCCATGGTCAATTCTCATGAAGAATGGGCAGACCTCTATCAAAAATTGATTTATTGGGAACTACAGCTCGAAAATATTGAAGATGTTGGTATGACATCCATATTAGAGTCTCAAAAAACAGAAGCCAATTTACAGTTCGGGAAGTTTATTGAGAAAAATTACCAGGATTGGTTTCAATCAAATGGTGACGGTCCTCTAATGTCCCATAATTTATTTAAGGAAAAAATAGTACCCGAGATTAATGATAAACAGCCCACTCTATTAGTTGTTATTGATAATTTACGGTATGACCAATGGAAAGCCTTTGAACCCATTATCAATAACTATTACAAAAAACAATCTGAGTCTTCCTTTTTCAGCATACTACCCACAGCGACTCAATATGCGCGAAATGCAATTTTTTCTGGGTTAATGCCAGCGGATATGGAAAAATTATTCCCTCAATACTGGAAAAACGACACCGACGAGGGAGGAAAAAATATGCACGAAGATGATTTCCTAAGAGAGCAATTAAAACGATTGGGCTTAAATCATCTTAAATATGAATATCATAAAATCACTAATTTAAAGAGTGGTAAAAAATTAGTCGAAAATTTTAGAAGTTTAAAATCTAATGATCTAAATGTAATTGTTTACAATTTTGTTGATATGCTTTCCCATTCAAAAACAGAGATGGAAGTGGTGAAAGAGTTGGCATCCAATGATAAAGCATACCGATCTTTAACTGTAAGCTGGTTTAAAAACTCTCCATTACTGGAAATGATTCAATTGTCACAGCAACTGGGTTTCAAACTTATTTTAACCACAGACCATGGAACCATTAATGTCAATGCACCTACAAAAGTTATCGGTGATAGAGATACGAGTTTAAATCTGCGTTATAAAACAGGTAGAAGTCTAACATACGAAGATAAAGATGTTTTAGCTGTTAAAGATCCAAAGTCTGTTCATCTACCAGCGTTGACAATGAGCAGCTCTTTTATATTTGCCAAAGGTGACCTATTCCTCGCCTACCCTAACAACTTTAATCATTATGTAAATTATTATAGAAACACTTATCAGCATGGAGGTGTTTCTTTAGAGGAAATGATTATTCCATTTGTGGTTATGGATCCGAAGTAGCAGTAAGAGTATTGATGTCATGCTGTCCCGATAACTATCGGGATGTTTCAGTATCACATATTGTAAATACCATGGTGGTCTGGTCACTGAGGCTCTCTAAGTGACCATTTTTTAGAAAAACACTGCACATTTTTCAGATATGGTTCAAGCTAAATAATTCCTTTAAATGCAAAAAAATCCGACGAAATACACTTTTTCTTAGGTTTTTACAATATTTATATGTAATATTGTTTCGTAATTAAATCATTTATTTAATTGAAAAGTGAAACATTAACATACCGGCTTAATGACATTGATACTGTTGCAGAGTTCATCCTGAAGGGTTTAAAATCTAAAATAGTATTGTTTTATGGTGATATGGGTTCTGGTAAAACCACATTGATAAAAGCCCTTTTAAAAGAAATGGGATCTAAAGATGTGGTATCTAGTCCGACCTTTTCTATTGTAAATGAATATGATATTGAAAATGACAAGGTATTTCATTTCGACTTTTATCGTATCGAGTCTTTAGACGAAGCTTACGATTTTGGTATTGAAGACTATTTAGACAGTAATCATTGGCTTTTTATTGAATGGCCAGACCGAATAAAAGATCTTTTACCGAATGATGCAGATACCATTGAAATAACAACAAATACAGATAATACAAGATCCCTCAAATTAAATAAAACAACAATAAATTTAACCGAAAACTATGCCGAAAACAGTCTTTAGATTCTAACAAAATCTACTAACATTCTAGTTAACCGAGATAGCCAAGTGCGGGAAAACCGTAATTGAAACATCAAAATTCATCGGATTTTAACAGTATTGCATTTTACTAAGCGCAGTGATGCCTTTAAATTTGTGGTATATTAATTAATTAATCCCTTGAATTATGAAAAGCAAAAAATTAATTTTAGCTATTGCCATTTTCGGTGGAATGTTATTTACTGTTTCAGCAACTAACATTATAGACTTAAATGAGCAAGCAATCAACAAAGTTGACAAACGTAAAATTAAAGTCGCGTCTAACGGATAAAAAATCCTATAACCGCAAAATTTTACTTGGGAGTATCATTGCAACATTAATTGCAGCGACTCCCTTTTTGTTTTATTTATATGAGTATGTTCCTGATACTCAAACTTGGAATACCTGGTTAGGTACTTATAACAGTAATTATTATCAAAGTGCCAATGTTGGGATTTGGGTGTTAATGATGAAGTTAGTGCCATTGGTTTTATCTGTTTTATGGTTTTTTACTTGTAAACATTGGTGGTACCATGTCTTAATAATTCCAATTGCAATGTTTTCCTTTCAAACACTTAGTGCATTTAATGACGAGATCATTTTTATAGATGAAATGCATATTATATGGCTACTTCCTTTTATGGCGGTAATTATTCCTTCAGTGTATTTGATTCGAGCAAAAATGTTTAATCAGATTAATCATGCTGATAAAACTATGGAAGAACTTGAAGAAGAGTTTATGATTAAGCCTAAGACCTTTTGGGCTAAAGTAAAACAGTATTTTTAAACCTAACTAATAGGCTAAAATCATAAATTTATCGTAATTTGACTTACTAATCATTAGCAACAAACTCAATTTAACCAATGAGTAAGTCATTAAGTCCATTTACTAAATCCCAGTTATTACCCCAAGAAGAGACCTTAGAAATCTTAAAACAAAAAGGGGATTTATTTATTGGGATACCTAAAGAAACCCATTTTCAAGAAACCAGAGTATGCCTTACACCCGATGCTGTTTCTGCTCTAACAGCTAATGGGCATAGGGTTATGTTTGAGTCTGGTGCTGGTCTCGGTGCAAACTTTAAAGACAAAGATTATAGTGAAGCAGGTGCGGAAGTCACCAAGGATACTGCAAAAGTGTACTCCTGCCCTATTATTCTTAAGGTTGAACCACCTTCACTTGATGAAATTAAATTACTCAACCCCCAAACCATACTTATTTCCGCGCTTCAGTTAAAAACCCAAGACAAATCTTATTTTGAAGCATTGGCAAAAAAAAGAATCACAGCTTTAGCTTTTGAGTTTATCAAAGATGAAGATGGTGCTTACCCTGCGGTACGCTCATTAAGTGAAATTGCTGGAACTGCATCTATTTTAATTGCTTCAGAATTATTGAGTAATGTTAACGGAGGTAATGGACTAATGATGGGCAATATCAACGGTGTTCCCCCAACGGAAGTTGTGATATTGGGTGCTGGTACTGTTGGCGAATTTGCCGCAAGGTCTGCTCTAGGGCTTGGTGCCAACGTCAAGGTTTTTGACAACTCTATTACCAAACTTCGTTGTGTACAGGCCAATTTGAATAAAACTATTTACACATCGACCATGCAGCCTAAAAATGTCTTGAAGGCTCTAAAACGATGCGATGTGGCTATTGGGGCCGTCAGAGGGTCTAACAGAGCTCCAATTGTGGTAACCGAGGATATGGTCAACCACATGAAGCCTGGATCATTGGTCATCGACGTTAGTATAGATATGGGTGGTTGTTTTGAAACGAGTGAAGTGACGACACACAATAACCCTACCTTTGAGCATAATGGGGTTGTTCATTATTGTGTGCCTAATATCCCAGCCCGATATTCTCGTTCCGCATCAGTGTCAATTAGTAATATTTTTACCCCCTATTTACTCGAAATTGGTGAAAACGGTGGTATTGAAAATACATTGCGTTTTGACAGAGGATTGCGAAATGGTTTGTACTTTTACCACGGCATTTTAACTAACAAATCTGTTGCCGATTGGTACGGTTTGGAATTTAGTGATGCCAACCTTTTAATTTTCTAATTATTACTTATTTATGAAATTTGTACAACGTTTAGGCTATTACTTAGGTGGCTTTGCCATTGGATTAATCATCCTCGCTTTTTTTCTCAATGGAAAAGATGCTTCATGTGATTACGGACCTAATGCCAGAACAACAAAAAATATTGCTTCAAAACAATTACAATTATCATCTGGGGTTGAAGCGAATTTTTTATCTAGACAAATTGATTCTACAATAGCCAAACAATTGATTCGCTACGGAAATGTGGACTTTTCTGAAAGTGATGTTAAAGCAAAGCCTTGTAAAGTATATCATATTGAAAACAGTTATAAGGACGAGCCAGTGGTTCTTAAAGTCAGAAACTGTGATTCTATTGCTACAATATTGAGTGCGCGTTTTAACTAGAGCTTACGACGTTTCATTTCTTTTTTAAGAAGTTGAAGTTCTCTACTTGTTTGCCCTGCTACAGATGTATTTTCTTCTGCCCTTCTTATTAAATATGGCATCACATCTTTTACTGGACCAAAAGGCACATATTTAGCAACATTATACCCTTCTTTTGCCAAATTAAAACTGATATGGTCGCTCATGCCATACAATTGCCCAAACCAAACATTATTATCTGTTTTAGAAATGTTCAGTTCTTTCATGATTTCTAAAGCTTTTAAGCAGCTAATCTCATTATGAGTTCCTATGAAAATCGAAATGTCGTTAAGGTGTTCTAAAATATAATGCAGAGCTGCATTAAAGTTGTCATCCGTGGCTTTTTTATTCAAACAAATCGGGGAATCATAACCATATTCAAGCGCACGCTCACGTTCCTTTTCCATATAGGCTCCACGGACAATTTTCATCCCTATTTTAAAACCGTCTTTTTTTGCACGTTTGTGCAGTTCCTGTAAATACTCAAAACGATCCCAGCGATAGCATTGTAAGGTATTATAAACTATAGGCTTTTCAATATTATAAACCCGCATCATGTCTTCTACCAAATCATCAGCGGCTGTCTGCATCCAACTTTCTTCACCATCGATTAACACCTCAACATCTTTATCTTTTCCTTGTTTACAAACCTTATGAAACCGATCTACTATCCTATTCCATTCTTCTTGTTCTTTAGGCGAAAAGGGTTCACCTTTAGATTTCTTTTCATACAAATAAAATCGGCCAAACCCTGTGGGCTTAAACACAGCGATAGGCATGGCCTCACGATCATCCGAAAAATTGATAATCTTAATCGTTTTCTCAACCGCAGCGTCAAAATGCTCTTCAATAGCTTTGCCTTCTACCGAATAATCTAAAACAGAACTTACTCCTTCTTCATACATCTTGTCAATAACAGACAGGCAATCATCCTCGTTAACTCCCCCACAAAAATGATCAAAAACCGTTGACCTAATCAACCCTTCAACAGGCAAGTTAGCTTTTAAGGCTAGGTTTGTAGCGGCAGTCCCAATTTTAACCAAAGGCTCAATGGCTATCATTTTGAACAAAAAATATGCCCGCTGTAACTCTGAGTTGGATTTTAATTTAAATGCGGTTTCCGTATTTTCGAATAATGACTTCTGGGACATTTTTAATTTTTAGCTGAACAAAAATATGGAATATGCCCCTACTTTTACTAAAAATCTGAGTATTTTCACACCCTGAAATTTAGAGATTAAAAGCATGACTTCTATAGAGACAAAAGATGCCGTTGTACACTTCAATAACAAGGTATATTTAGCTTTAAATGACTTTTTAAAAGATTGTTTAACTTCTAAAATTTTTGTTATCGTTGATGAGAATACTCATGTAGACTGTCTACCTGATTTCCTTTCTAAAATTGAAACAGATATTGCTATAGAAGTGATTGAGATACCTGAAGGTGAGCTTCATAAAACTATTGAAACTTGTATAGGAGTTTGGAATGCACTTTCAGAATTAGATGCCGACAGAAAAAGTTTAATTATAAATTTAGGTGGTGGTGTGGTCACTGACCTTGGTGGTTTTGTGGCTTGTACTTATAAGCGTGGTATAGAATACATCAATGTGCCCACCTCTTTATTGGCAATGGTTGACGCCTCTGTTGGTGGAAAAACAGGCGTAGATTTAGGGTCTTTAAAAAACCAGATTGGTGTAATTAGTGAACCTAAAATGGTTTTAATTGATACCGAATTTTTAAATACTTTACCTCAAAATCACATGAAATCTGGTTTGGCTGAAATGCTAAAACATGGTTTGATTAGAGATGAAGCCTATTGGGACAAATTGTCTTCCTTAGAACAACTTTCAATTGAAGATTTAGATCAATTAATTTATGATTCTGTTGTCATAAAAAATAATGTTGTTACAGAAGATCCTACTGAGCAAGGGCTAAGAAAAATTCTAAACTTCGGACACACCCTTGGCCATGCTATTGAATCCTACTTTTTAGATGCTAAAGACAAAGCAGCCCTGTTACATGGTGAAGCTATTGCCATAGGTATGATTTTGGAAACTCATTTATCAACTAAGTATTGTGGGTTTTCTAAGGACGATTTAAATACTATTTCAGCTACGTTCTTAAAAACCTTCAAAAAAGTGACAATCGAAAATAAAGATTTTGATCCTATTGTTGACTTAATGAAGTATGATAAAAAGAACAGTCATGGTAAAGTAAAATTCGTTCTGTTGAATAATATCGGAAATCCAGAAGTTGATTGTGAGGTCAGTAATAGTGATATCTTTGAAGCCTTTAAGTATTACAATGCTTTGTAGGTGTTGTCTAAAACATAAAGGTAAGTCCTACTAAAACCACAAAAGCCATCGGTAGTACAAGCGACAAGAAAATAAAGCTAATCAGTCCACTTTTTAGAAACGTCAATATCCAATGTTGCTTGTAAAATTGCTGTAATGCCAACAAAAAATAAAAGAATGTTGACAGGGCAATTAGCCAATCTATCCAATCAGGTATATCTACTATAAATCTGTTAATGGCAAAAACAATACTGAAAACAGTAAACAAAAATGAAAAGAAGTAAAAACTAAACACTAAATGATGTGCATACCTTCCTTTGTTTAAATAAAACAGTTTTAGTATCAGCGCAAATAAAGGCATTAAGAAAAACATAGCTATTGGTATGGTGTCAAAGAACTTTTGCACCAAAGACCCTGCTCCACTCCCTTTTAGCAAATTAAGCCATGTTTGATATATTTTTCTTTGAAAATATCCTGCATCGTCATCCATACCCATTTCTTTATAAATGACTTTATCTTCTGCACCAACTGCTATTAAAGAATCTACCTTTTTCTTATTAAAATCAAAAGAGGTGTTGATATTTCGTGTGGAATCAATTTCTTGATTAAGAAGGGAGTCTGCCAATTTAAGATCCTCATCCTTTAACCCAAATTGTGTCTGATTTTTCTTAATCGACTCCATAACTTTTTCTTTATCCATTGAGTCTTTGAGAGAAAAATTATTTGCAGTTGAATCTTTTTCAATATCGAATTGGACGGCTTGTTCATTGATTTTATCGGCTTCTTTTACCCAATCTCGTGTATTAAATGACAATAGAAAGAAAAAAATAACTGATATAAAAAGATACATCTGTGCTGGATGTAAGTATAAAAGCCGTTTGCCTTCAAGAAACTTAGAGGCCAAATAACCAGGCTTGAACATTAATGGGATAAAACTCTTTAAAAATCTGGCATCGAAAGAAAAGTAATTACTAATGGCATTGTAAAATAATACCCCGATAGTTAAGTCTTCATTCGTTTTTTGCCCACAATGTGGACAAAACTCAAAACCATCTTTAAACGGTTGCTCACAGTTTTGGCACTTATTAGTGTTTTGTTGGTCCATTGGTTTTGGTTAGTTGAAATAAAATTACAAAAACTATAAAAACAGGTACTAAAAAGTCCAAAGAATATAACATTGCCTATCTTATTTTATTTAAAAAATTTACCAACAGCTTGCATAACAAAGGTTTATGATTTTGGCATACTAATTGAAACCTTCAAAACAAATAGCGTAAGCCGAAAAGCTAAATACGAGTAGGCACAATCTAAATTTTAGTACTATGAAAAAAATAGTTTTACTTTTTACAGCAGTGTTAATGGGATTAACATCTGTAACCGCAGCAGAAAGCAGTTCTGCAATTTTAAATAAAGATTTAGATCTTACATCACGCTATCGTTATGCCCAACCTGTAACATTCATTGAACGTGGTGTAGAGTTTCTAATCTTTGCCGATGGTAGTTTTGATTTTAATACAGATTTGATTTCTCCTCGTAGAACCGGTTTGTATTTACAGAGAAATACCAGAAGAAGTTCAATAAATGTAGCCATTGGTGCACCTGGCACTTCTAACTCTCATTATGGCTCAAGAGGAACTCTTGTAACACATGATCGACTGGGACGTGTACGACGTGTAGGCAATGTGTTTATTAATTATGACCGAAACGGACGAATTAAAAGAGTTGGTTCGGTTTATGTGAGCTATAGACATGGTTACCTTCGACAGGTTGGTGGATTAAAACTTCAATACAATAGAAAAGGTCGATTAATCCATACTAAAGGATTTGTCAATAGAAGCAACCAAGATTGCAACTTTTGTGGAATTTCTGGATGTGATATAGATCACCGCAATAGATTTGATGACTTTAATAGATGGGACGATGATTATATCGATGATGACAACTACTACTATTTTAAACAAAATGGTAAGGTGAAAAAGCAGAAGAAATTAAAGTCTAAAAGAAGGAGGTAACATTTCTACAATTATAACCGCTGGGCAATTTATTGCTCAGCATCCTAAACCCTGTAAACCCCCAATTTACAGGGTTTTTCATTTATTTGAGATTTAACTAATCTATTGGTTTAGGGTTTTGGCACGCTGTTTGATTCTTATAATATGAATTTAATTTAAAACCCTAAAAACATGAAACGGATATTATTCTTAATAGCAGGTTTTTTACTCTCAGTAGGATCTGTTGCAGCAAAAACCACCAACAGTACAGAAGCCACCTCATCTAATTTTTATAGAGGATATGGCAACTCATTTATCTTTGTTGAGGACGGCATAGAATTTTCCGTTTTCCCAGATGGGCAATTTGATTTTTATGCACAAGCTTATGGACCAAACGTAAGTGTAGGTATACATTCAGGGCCAGTAAGTTTTAGTTTTAACTCAGGTTACAACTATAACCCTTATGTACAGTATGATAGTTTTGGTGCTGTGATTCAAATTGAAAACACACCTATTTTCTATGATTACTTCGGAAGGGTATCCCAAATCGGTGATATTTTTATCAACTATAATAATTTTGGGAGAGTTAGTGTTATAGGTGGATTAAATATTTTCTATAGAAATAGAGTGTTTTCACACTTTACAGGGTATATCAATATTTATAACAGATCTTATGTGTATAGACCATGGCACCGTTATTATGCAATACCGGCAGCAAACTATTGTATAGTAAATACAGTTCCTTATAGACGGTATTATGTACCTGTAAGACATGTGTACTACAGACCTTACGCGAACAACTATAGATATGCCAGAAACTTTAACAGAAACGTATATTCAAGAGTTGGAAGAAGAAGTAATGATCGTTATTACAGTCGTTATGCACAATCTCCAAGAAACACAAGAGAGCGACAAATACAACGTCGTGTTGAGCGAAGATATTCTAGTATAGCTTCATCAAGAAGCAGTAATAGACGCTTGGCAAGTGCAGATACAGGAAGACGCTACAATACTAGTGCAAGAAGCAATTCTAGTAGCTCTAGAAGATCTAATGATGCAGTGAGCAGAAGCTCTAGAAATGCTGGAGTTGCTCAAAATAATGGAGCAACTCGTACTAATAGAAATGTTATTGGCAACACGAGAGATAGAAACGAACGTTCTAATACTGCTGTAAGAAGCAACCAAAGAACGGAAAGGTCTAATAGTAGAGTTGGTAACACATCTAGGACTTCTAGGTCTAATACTAATGCTAGGGTTAGTCAGTCTTCTAGTACAAATAGATCAAAGTCTAATGCAAGAGTTGGACAGTCATCAAGAACTAATAAAAGTAGAAGCGCTACTATAAACAGAAACTCTGGACGTCAAAACACAAATGCACAAAGAACCCAGAGAAGTACGAGAGTAAAACAAAATGCTAGAGTGTCAAAACCAAGCAGTTCTAATTCTCGTAAGTATAGTAGAACGCAGACACAATCTAGACAACAATCAGTAAAACAGTCTAGAAGCAGTCAGCCTAAAGCAAGACAAAAGACAATACAGAGAAAGTCTTCTGCAAGTCAAAGATCAACAAGTAGACCCTCAAAATCAAAATCTACGAGATCTAACAGTAGACGCTCTAGAGGATAAAATAATTTTTTTGGTTGGTTAGTGGAACGTCCCGCAGGAGTATGCCTCAAAGCACCTTGCGGGATGTTTTTTTATTGTATTAAATTATTTTTTCAATAATTCAGAAAGAGATTTTGTCAATGATCTACGGCTAAATTGTTGAATATCCGTTCTGTTTTTTTCTGACGTTCCATTTTTATAATTCGAAAACTGTTGTAGAATTTCTTTTCGGATATCTTCTTTTTGGCTGTAAGTATAATACTTACCTGAGTTGGTTGATTCTAAAATAGTCTTAACATCAGAACCCTTTGGGCCAACGGCTAAAATCGGGTTTTTAGAATGCATGTATTCAAAAAGCTTCCCCGGTATGATGGATTTAGTATCTTCAGAATCAATTTCTATTAAAAGTAACACATGAGATTTAAGCTGTGCTTTTATAGCTTCATTATGCTCTAGATAGCCCCTAAAATTAACATAATCATTAAGGCCCAATTGTTGAATCGTCTGCATAACGGACTCACTTACAACACCTATAAGCTGCAACATAAAATGGGAACGGAAGTCTTGGTTTGTTCTAACAAGGTCTGAAAGTGCTTCCCAAAGTGCCAGTGGATTTCTGTCGGAAAGCAACGATCCTATATGAGAAATCGTGAATTTATCTTCTTTGCTCCTAACCTCTATGTTATGTTCATCATACCCATTGGTAATCACTTTTATAGGTTGATTTGTTTTAGTTCTAAATTCCTTTTTGGTATGGCTACTTGTCACGGTAATAATATCGGCAGAACGTAATACCTCCAATTCGAGATTCTGATGCTCCTTCATTGCAAATGGTAATAACTTCAGAGCCTTATGATAACCAATAGTCGTCCAAGGGTCTCTAAAATCTGCTAACCAGGTGATATTGTGATTTCGCTTTAACCTCAATCCAATAACATGCATACTATGGGGTGGCCCAGTGGTAATGACTGTTTTAATATTTTCCTTTTTTATAATACTGGACAAATAATGTACTGATGGATTTATCCAGTTTTTTCGGGCATCTGGAATAAAAAAATTCCCCCTAATAAAAAGTAACAATCGCTCTAAGAGTGATTGTTTCTCTTTTTTGGGAATTACACCAGAGCTAATAGATTTTGTTGTCTTCTTAGAAAATAAATTAGCCAATTTATAGGGCTCACTAATAGGCTGTTTTAAAACAGTGATGTCTTTAGGAATATCTCTTAGTAGGCTTTTATCTTCAATAGGATAACTAGGGTTTTCTGGACAATATACAATAGGTTCAAAACTAAATTCTGGTAAATACTTTACAAATTTCAACCAACGTTGTACTCCCGGTCCACCTGCTGGTGGCCAATAATACGTTATAATTAAAACCTTTTGTGGCATTACTGGTTTTGCTTAGTCTTTCTGAATTTATAAAACAACCCTGTAATTAATAGCAGTACGAATACTATGGAACTTGCCAATGCAACCTTGCTACCTGTTTTTACGACTTCAGGTTCAAACTTAAATTCTATAACATGATTCCCTTTTGGTACGGAAACCCCTCGCAAGGCATAATTTACCCGCTGATGTTCTACTGCGTTTCCGTCTATATATGATTGCCAGCCTTCTGAATAATACACTTCCGAAAAAACAGCAAAACCATCGTTTGCATTAGAAGATTCGTATTTAAGATAATTGGGCTTATACTCTACTAATTCTATTGATGCTAAAGAATCTATAGCATATACTTTATCCAGCCCTGCTGAATTAAAATCAGGCATTGCTATCACGGCTTCATTCTTTGTGTCCAGACTATCTAAGGCCTTAATCTCTGCGTTAGCAGATTCAAGTGGTTTTAATTTTGAAATAAACCAGGCATTACCGTTGGCATCCGTATTGGTATACGGAAATACCTGCCCTTGATCTTCTGCAATAATATATTTAGTATTGAGCATGTTGAGCACATTCATATTATTCTGATAAATATGAAAGTTCAACAAATCATCAAATCGTCCTAATTTAGCAGCATGATAGCCTGATAAACTGTTATGGAAATAGGCTGCTCTAGCTGGAGCTCTCTGACCTTCATTAGACATGTCTAATACTCTAAAGTGCCCGTCATCTTTTAATATCTCCTGATCTGCTGCATTTGGTAGATAAGGTCTATCGACTTGTCTGGCTGAGATAAAATTGTCATTATTGACATAGTTTCTATCGACCCCAACCAAATCGAATAAGATGAGTCCAGCAAAAAGAACAACAACAATTTTTTCCGAAAGCTTTTTCTTAATATAGAAATAGATTGTGCCAGCAGATAGCAATACAAGAATTAACGTTCTCAACGTATCAGCATTGAATATGGCTTTTCTATCTTCAATTAAAGCATCTACAAAAGGTTGTCCGTAAGCTTGTCGTAATTGACCATCTCTTGCGCCTACAAAATCGAACAAAGACGACTTAAATAATAAAAAGAGTATGGCTAATCCTGCTGTTATAGCTGTAGCGTACTTCAAAGCCTTCAATTTTTCATCGTCTTTTTCAAAATCGTTGAATAACCGAACCAAGGCAAAAATGCCCAAGACAGGAATGCACAGTTCTAATATCACCTGGATGGAACTTACCGCTCTAAACTTATTATATAGCGGAACATAATCAATAAAAAAGTCCGTTAGAAGTCCAAAATGTTTCCCATAAGATAATAGCAAAGACAACAACGTACCACCAACTAACCACCATTTGAGACGTCCTTTAACCATAAACAAGGCCAATACGAACAAGAATAAAATTACTGCGCCTACGTAAGCAGGTGCCTCTACTATGGTTTGCTCCCCCCAATAGGTATATGCATTTCTAGAGCCTTCAAGTGCTTGTATAGGGTCAGCACCCAAATTGATTAATGCTTTATAGGTTTCGGAATCCTTGCCAATATCTTCTGTACTTCCTCCACCCATAAAACGTGGGATATAAAGGTTAAATGTTTCTAATATTCCATAACTGTATTCCGTGATATATTCTTTACTCAACCCCGTGGTTATCTCTTTTTCACTACCATCGGGATTAATGGTTAATTCACTTTGTCCACGCGTACTTTCCTTTACATATTCTTGTGTAGCTAGAATACTGGTTGCATTTAGACCAATAGCAATTAATACTGCTACTGATAATAATCCAATGGATTTAAAGTAATGCGGTATTTCTTTTTTTCTATAGGCATCTATTAAATACGCTACACCTAAAACGATGACTAAGAGCAATAAATAATAGGTCATTTGGAAATGATTGGCGACTATCTCTAATCCCATGGCAACGATTGTGAGTAAAAATCCAAGAATATATTTTTTCCTGAATACTAAAATAATCCCACTAAGTACAAGTGGCATATATGCAATGGCGTGAGCCTTACTATTATGACCAACACCTAAGATTATAATAAGATAGGTCGAAAATCCAAATGCCAGAGCCCCAAGCGCTGCGAGCTTAAAATCTACTTTTAGGCTTAATAATAATATATAAAAGCCAATGAGGTACAAGAATAAATAATCAGCTGGTCTTGGTAAAAAGCGAAGATTTAAATCGAGTTTTTTTATGTAGTTGTGCGGATATTTTGCACCTAACTGGTATGTTGGCATACCTCCGAAAGCACTATTGGTCCAATAGGTTTCTTCATTTTCAGCAGCCCTAAACTCTTTTTGCTGCTGAGCCATCCCAATGTAATGCATTATATCACTCTGAAAAATCTTTTTTCCTTTTAATACTGGATTAAAATAAGCTAAGGCAATAACAACAAAACCAATAGTTATAAGGAAATGCGGAAGAATTTTTTTAAACGGAAAGGACATGAAACTATTTTGAATAAATATGACTGAAAAGTACTTATATTTTTCGAAAAAGTGAGACCAAAATCAATAAAGACTCATAATAGCCCTACTCTATTTCCTCATAATCGATGTACTCGCCAACATCCTTATTCGATTCTTTGTCGGATTTCGGTACCTTATCGATTACAGTTTCCCCCTCTTTGTGTTTCTGCTGTGACTGCTGCCTTGGATCTTGGCCAAATTGCTGTCCAAAACGTTCCTCGGCTTTTTTCGCCACAAATTTTAATAAAAAGGGAGCAAATAATCGTGCTAAAATCTTAACACCAAAATATATAAGTAATATGATGAGTATGGTTCTCAGTAAACCATAAACAGATGCTGTATAAATCATGCCTTAGTAAACTAATATCAAAAATACAATTTACTGTATTTATAAACCGTTATTATTCCTTAAAAAAAAATTAAAATCTATATATTTGACTTCTAACATTAAGCCAATGTCCAAATCCAAATCCTTTTTTTTAGTCTTTATTTTTTGTTTTGCCCAAATCTCGTATGCACAATATACAGAGGTTATAAACTCTAACCGTCCTGGTGTTTCTAAAAGTGCTTTTTCTGTTGGCACTAATGTTATTCAGCTCGAATTAGGTGGTTTTACGGTAAAAGAAGAACATACCCCTCTTAGATATGAAGTTGAAGGCTTTGGTGTTGATTTTTCTGCACGTTATGGACTTTTATTTGAAGAATTAGAAATCAATATCGAAGGGATTTACCAAAATGATACATTTAGAAGTTTAAATGCCGCCATACCGTTTGAAGACACACGATCTAATTTTAAACAATTTGCATTAGGTGCCAAATATTTAGTTTATGATCCTTATAAAAATGCTGAAGAGGACAAACCCAATTTATATAGTTACCATGCAAACAGGCAATTTAAGTGGAAATCATTAATCCCTGCAGTAGCAGTTTATGCTGGGGCAAATTTTGACTCAAAGGATAATCCATACACTCCACCAGGTATTGAAGGTTTTAGCCCAAAGGTAATGGTGGCTACTCAAAATAACTTTGAAGGTGGTTGGGTTTTTGTCATGAATTTTATAAAAGATAGAATAGGAACAGACTATTCAGATTTTCAATACATATTAACATTAACCCATTCGTTTAGTCCTCAGTGGGTTATTTTTGGAGAAACACAGGGGATTAAAAGTGATTTTTATGCAGATAATTTGTTGAGATTTGGAGGAGCTTATTTATGGACCAAGGATTTTCAGTTAGATGCCAATATCGCTTTTAACACTAAAGACACTCCCTCAGTATTTAACATAGCTTTTGGAGCGTCATATCGCTTCGATTTTCATCAAGATAAGGAAATAGACAATGGCTTTTAATTAACAAGCAGAACTACCAACTAACCAACTAAACGACTAATGAATGATTGAAATTAAAGAAGCTATTTCTAAAAAGGAACTTGCCATTTTTGCTAAGTTTCCTTTTCAGCTTTATAAAGGCTCTCCGTACTGGGTTCCCCCAATAATTAAGCAAGAATTAGAAACTTTCAATAAGGATAAGAACCCAATTTTCAAAGACGCTGATGCCAGATTTTTTCTAGCTTATAAGGACCAAAAGCTTGTAGGAAGAGTTGCAGCCATCATTAATTGGTTAGAAGTAAAAGGTCAGAGCCAAAAGAAGATGCGTTTTGGGTGGTTTGATTTCATTGACGATTTGCAAGTAAGCAAAGCTTTATTGGATAAGGTTGAATCTATCGGAAAAGAAAACAATCTTGAATATACAGAAGGGCCTGTAGGCTTTTCAAATTTAGATAAGGTTGGTGTAATTACTGAAGGTTTTGATACCATGAGCTCTATGATTACATGGTACAACTATCCCTATTACGCAGATCATTATGTGGCACATGGTTATGCGCCAGAAAAACATTATGCAGAAAGCCGTTTTCCATTTTCTAACGTTAATCCAGAAACCTTTGTAAAGGCTCAAGACTTAATAAAACGACGCTATGGTCTTAAGGCATTGTCATTTACAAAAACTGAGGAGGTTATGCCTTATGCCGATCGCATGTTCGATTTATTTAATGAAACCTACTCTACTTTGTCGTCCTTTGTTGCTATAACCGATATTCAGAAGGCTTATTTTAAGGAGAAGTTTATCAGTTTTGTTAATCCAGAGTACATAAAATTTGTAGTTGATGCGTCAGATAATTTAATCGGTTTTGCAATTGTATTACCGTCATTTGCAAAAGCATTAAAGAAAGCCAATGGGAAACTTTTTCCACTAGGATTTTCGCATATCCTAAAGGCCAAAAAGAACAGTAAAGATGTTGTTTTCTACTTGATAGGTATTCACCCAGAGTACCAGAACAAAGGAGTTCATGCTGTTATTTTTAACGAATACTATAATGTTTTTACTGAGCGTGGCATACAAGATTGTTATCGTACACCAGAGCTTGAAGATAATGAGGCCATAAAGAAAATCTGGAAGCACTTTTCGCCTGTTGTTTACCGAAGACGGAAAACATTTAGAAAAGACCTATAAAAAAAAGCCACAACTGAGTGTGGCTTGTTATATAATTTATTAAGGAATTTACTCTCCCATAGAAGCCATTAAGGCTGCAGACATTCTTTTATAAGTTCCGTTGATAAGACGCTCTCTAATAGCATCAAACGCATCTAATGTTTCCTTAACATCTTCCAACGTATGGGTTGCTGTCGGAATCATTCTTAATAAAATTAATCCTTTAGGTATAACAGGGTAAACTACTATAGAACAGAATATTCCGTAATTTTCTCTTAGATCTCTTACTAAGGCCATTGCTTCAGGAATACTACCTTTTAAGTAAACAGGCGTCACACAACTTTGGGTTGTCCCAATATCAAAACCTCTTGCCTTTAAACCTGATTGTAATGCATTAACAATTTTCCAAAGGTTTTGCTTTAATTCGGGCATTGTTCTCAACATATCCAAACGCTTCAATGCACCAACAACAAGCTGCATCTGAAGGGATTTAGCAAACATTTGAGACCTTAAGTTGTATTTTAAATAGTCGATTATTTCTTGGTCACCGGCGATAAAAGCACCAGTACTAGCCATTGACTTAGCGAAAGTTGCAAAATACACATCGATATCGTCCTGTACGCCTTGTTCCTCACCTGCTCCAGCACCAGTAGCACCTAGAGTTCCGAAACCATGGGCATCATCAACAAATAATCTAAAATTAAATTTCTTCTTAAGCGCAACAATTTCTTTTAATCGTCCTTGCTCACCACGCATACCAAACACACCTTCTGAAATCACAAGGATTCCACCACCTGTCTGCTCTGCCATTTTGGTGGCTCTTTCGAGATTTTTCTCTAAACTATCAACATCATTATGCTTGTAGGTAAAGCGTTTTCCCATGTGCAGACGCACACCGTCAATGATACATGCATGAGCATCGACATCATAAACAATAATATCGTCCTTAGAAACCAGAGCATCAATAGTAGATACCATACCTTGGTATCCAAAATTTAAAAGATAAGCTGCTTCTTTATTCACAAAAGCAGCCAATTCATTTTGTAACTGCTCATGTAAGTCGGTATGACCAGACATCATTCGCGCACCCATTGGGTAAGCAGACCCGTATTCGGCAGCTGCTTCAGCATCCACTTTACGTACTTCAGGGTGATTAGCCAAACCAAGGTAATCGTTAATACTCCATGTAATAACATCTTTACCCTGAAACTTCATTCTATTTGAGATTTGACCTTCAAGTTTAGGAAATACAAAATATCCTTCGGCTTGAGCAGCCCACTTCCCTAACGGGCCTTTATCTCTATAAATCTTTTCAAATAAGTCCTTCATGTTCTTCTTTGTCTTAATAAGTCAAAAATTAAGCGTTTTTCGACGTATTAATTTTATGTTAAAATAGTTTAGTCAATTGGCAAAATTAGGCATTATAATTAGGAATGCATAATTTATTTTAGCAATCTATCCACTGACTTTTAAACATAAAAAAGCCTATCAAAATTGAAATAATGACAGGTTTTTTTATTGTTATTGTATTACTTAACGTAATTGATTTTAGCTTTTGGAATTGCAATTTCATCCATAAAGCCTTGCTCTTCCATCCACTTGTCACTATATATCTTGCTCATATATCTAGATCCATGGTCAGGGAAAACAACCACAACTTTATCCGAAGGCTTAAACTCACCTTCCTCATTTAGTTGCTTTAAGGCTTGCATTGCTGCACCACTCGTGTATCCCACAAAAAGTCCTTCTGTACTAGAAATTTCTCGTGCTGTATGCGCGCTTTCGGCATCAGTTACCTTTATAAATTTATCAATTAAGTCAAAATCAGTAGCTGTAGGTATCAAGTTCTTCCCCAACCCTTCTATACGGTATGGATAAATTTCTTTTTCATCCAATTCTCTAGTTTCATGGAATTTCTTTAAAACTGAACCGTAAGCATCAACACCTATGATTTTTATGTTCGGATTTTGCTCTTTTAAATATTTAGAAATACCAGAGATTGTACCTCCTGTACCACTACACGCTACTAAATGAGTAATCTCACCACCTGTTTGCTCCCAAATTTCTGGGCCAGTGCTTTTGTAATGTGCGTCTAAATTAAGTTTGTTGAAATATTGATTGATATAAATAGACCCTTCATGTTCTTTATGAAGACGTTTTGCGACTTCGTAATAAGATCTTGGGTCGTCTGCCTTTACATGGGCCGGACATACATGCACCTTTGCTCCCATTGACTTTAGCATGTCTATTTTATCTGCTGAAGATTTAGAACTTACTGCCAAAATACATTGGTATCCTTTAATGATACTTACCATAGCGATACTAAAACCTGTGTTGCCTGAGGTCGTTTCAATTATGGTATCACCAGGTTTTAAAATGCCTTGTCGCTCTGCTTCTTCTATAATATGAAGTGCAATACGGTCCTTTGATGAGTGACCTGGATTAAAGGCTTCTACTTTAGCATAGAACTCACCTATAAAGCCTGAAGTAATAGTGTTTAACTTAATGAGTGGTGTGCTACCGATAAGCTGAAGCACATTATCATAAACATGGTTGTTTTTCTTCATAAAAGCTATTAATCGAAATAAAAATACTATTATTTCTATAAACCGGGCAAAAATACAAATTTTTTTTAACTAGGTGTTAATACCTTCAAGGTCAAGTAAAAAGGCATATTCTTCTGCATCTTCTTTTAATGCTTCAAAGCGACCTGATGCCCCGCCATGTCCCGCATCCATGTTAGTTCTTAACAGCAATATATTATCATCTGTTTTAAGTTCTCTCAGTTTTGCAACCCATTTGGTCGGTTCCCAATACTGCACTTGCGAATCATGCAACCCAGAAGTCACAAACAAATGCGGATACTCTTTGGCTTCAACATTATCGTAAGGAGAATAAGACTTTATATACTCATAATACAATCTGTCATTAGGGTTTCCCCATTCATCATACTCCCCTGTGGTCAAAGGAATGCTATCATCTAACATGGTCGTTATAACATCTACAAAAGGAACTGCCGCAATAACACCATTGTATAATTCTGGTGCCTTATTGATTATTGCTCCCATCAGTAAACCACCGGCGCTGCCACCCATAGCATATAAATGTTTGTTTGAAGTGAAGTTTTCTGAAATTAAAAACTTTGAGCATGCTATAAAATCAGTAAACGTATTTTTTTTGTGCAACAATTTACCATTGTCATACCAGTGACGACCAAGGTATTCTCCCCCACGAACATGACATATTGCATAGATAAAACCTCTATCGAGTAAACTTAAACGAAGTGAGGAAAAGTAGGGGTCGACTGTAGAACCGTAAGACCCATAAGCATATTGTAACAAAGGATTGCTGCCATTTAACTCAACACCCTTTCGATATACTAACGATATCGGAACTTTTGTTCCATCATCTGCCGTAGCCCAAATTCTTTGGGACTCATAGTTTTCCTTCTTAAAAGTTCCACCTAAAACCTCTTGCTCTTTTAATACGGTCTCCGTCTGGGTCTTCATATTAAAATCGATAACCGATGAAGATGTAGTTAAACTATTATAACCGTAACGCAGAATTTCAGTATCAAACTCAACGTTTGTCGTGGTATATGCTGTATATGTTTCACTCTTAAAAGGTAAATAGTAATCTTCAGAATTATCCCAACGCTTAATTCTCAATTGGTGCAAGCCGTTAGAACGCTCACTTAGCACTAAATAATCCTTAAAAATGTCAATATTCTCTAATAAAACATCATCTCTATGTGGAATAACCTCTGACCATTGGGGTAAAGCAGTATCATTTTCTGGCGTTTTCATCAATTTGAAATTGAATGCCTTGTCTTTATTGCAAAGTATATAAAAGTGATCATCGTAGTGTGAAATACTATATTCCAAACCTCTGACGCGCTGCTGAAAAAGCTTAAATTTCCCTAAGGGCTCATCAGACTTAAGAATATGGTATTCATTTGTAAGCGTACTATAGCAAGCTATAATGATATACTTTCTGCTTTTAGATTTATATACAGCCACTCCAAAGGTGTCATCAGCTTCTTCAAATACCAATTCGCTTTTATTTGACCCTAATTGATATCTATAAATTTGAAATGCCCTCAAGGTCTTTTCGTCCTTTTTGGTAAAAAACAAGGTTGTATTGTCATTACCCCAAGTGGATGACCCTGTAGTATTTTCGATATTATCATTCTCAACAACACCAGTTAACAAGTTTTTAATTTGAATGGTATATTGACGCCTACCACTTAAATCGAGACCAAAAGATACTTTAGTATTATCTGGACTAATAGAGATTCCCACCAATTTAAAATAACTGTGCCCTTCAGCCATTTTGTTACAATCGAATAACAATTCCTCAGGATTATCTAGACTATCTTTTTTACGAGTGTAAACAGGGTAGTCTTTGCCTTTTTCAAATCTTGTAATGTACCAGTAGCCATTATATTTATACGGAACAGACGCATCATCTTCCTTTATTCTGGCCTTCATTTCCTCAAACAATGACTTTTGAAATGCTTTGGTATGGCTCATTTTAGCATCACAATAGTTATTCTCAGCATTTAAATAGTCAATAACTTTAGGGTTTTCCCTGTCATTCATCCAAAAATAATTATCGACCCTTATGTCATTGTGAATTGATAACTCTTTTGGGATTTTATTTGCTACAGGAGGAAGAATATCTTTAGGCTTTGCCATATGATTTAGTAAAAAATTAAGCTGAAAAGTGGCGCAATTTACTAATTTTGAAGCGTAATAATTAAAAGACTTGGATATGTTTGGAGATATGATGGGCATGATGAATAAATTAAAAGAAGCCCAAAAGAAAGTTGAAGCTACAAAAGAACGGTTACATACCGTCATGATAGATGAATCGAGCAGCGATGACAAATTAAAAGTCACTCTAACAGCAAATAGAACTATAA
Source organism: Winogradskyella sp. A3E31 (assembly GCF_046720935.1). Lineage (NCBI taxonomy): Bacteria > Pseudomonadati > Bacteroidota > Flavobacteriia > Flavobacteriales > Flavobacteriaceae > Winogradskyella > Winogradskyella sp. A3E31. Next base: position 67,281 of record NZ_JBHNWH010000005.1, on the reverse strand, counting down.
AATCAATTACTATCGACGAAAGTTTACTTGAAGACAAAGAGATGTTAGAGGATTATTTAATACTTACTTTAAATAAAGCCATTGACAAGGCAACCAAAATTAATGAGGCGGAATTAGCTGCTGTTGCCAAAGAGGGTATGCCGAATATTCCAGGACTTTAAAATAGTTTTCAGTCTCAGTTTACAGTGGACTGAATGCGGTAATAGGTTGAAAAACAATTGATTGTACTATTGTTTTAAAACTAGATCTGAATAAGTGTTTGCAAAAGTTTATCGTGCATGTCATCGGTATAGTCTAGATGCGTTACCATGCGTAATTTATTACTTCCCATACCAATGATATGAATATCGTTTTGAGTTAATGCATTTAAAAACGTTGCTTCATCAATATGTTCATGCAATTCAAATATGACAATATTGGTTTCAATAGGTTCCACAATTTTAACGGCATCCATTTCGTTGAGCACCTCTCCTATTTCCAGCGCTTTTTGATGATCTAGGTCTAAGCGTTCAGTATGGTGTTCTAAAGCATACAATCCAGCAGCGGCAAGATATCCTACCTGTCGCATACCTCCACCTAATATTTTTCGCACTCTAATAGCTCCTTCCATAAGATATTTATTACCTAATAAAACTGAACCTATTGGGCATCCCAAACCTTTACTCAAACATACTGATATGGTATCGAAAAGAGATCCGTAGATTAGCGGAGATTCTTTTTTAGCAACGAGGGCATTCCATAGTCGTGCACCATCAAGATGATAGCCTAAGTTATGCTTGTCGGCAATACGTCGGATTGCTTTCAGTTCTTCAAAATCCCAGCAAGCCCCGCCACCTTTATTGGTCGTATTTTCAATTTCGATAAGTGAGGTTAACGGACTGTGATAGAAATCTGGTGGGTTAATCGCAGCTTCCGCCTGTTGGGCAGTAAACATACCACGATGACCGTCGATTAATTTACAGGAAATGCCACTGTTAAACGATGCACCACCGCCTTCATAATTATAAATATGTGCGTATTTATCACAAATCACTTGTTCCCCCGGATTGGTATGTAATTTTAAAGCCGTTTGATTGGCCATACTTCCAGTTGGAAAGAACAACGCTTGGTCCATACCAAACATCTCAGCCAACTTTTCTTCCAAGGCATTTACTGATGGATCTTCTTTATATACATCGTCACCAACATCCGCAGATAGCATAGCATCTAGCATGCCTTTGGTTGGTTTTGTTACCGTATCGCTTCGTAAATCTATTCTCATTAATTAGGGTTATAAGTGCATAAATCAGTTCCGATTGGCGAACCATCTGGTATTTGTGGTGCAGCCTCAATTTTAAATTTCTCAGGGTTATCAAAAAATTCCTTAATCATTAAGCCATATTGAAAACCTATAGCATCTCCTCGTGTACTACTAAACATACTTTTTGTTGCTAAATCTGAAATGGTCTTATTGGCAATCGCCATAACTTCAAAATAACTTTGATTGTTTACGGCTAAATTCATGATGTATTTCATTACATTGTGATTCACTTCATGCTGAATGGCATTGTGATAGTTGTTAGCATTAGAGTTATTAAAGGACGCTGATATAATTTTATCTAAAACCTCTTTTAGTCCTAATTGATTATCATCCAAACCTTTTTGTAATACCAAACGATTGGCGCGTTGTGGATGTAATAAAAACTTCAACGTCATGTCACTAGCAGTAGTTGCTGCTCCAATAGGATCGAAAGCAACTCCTGTTTGCCCTTTAAAGGACTCGCGTGATCGTCCATAACCAAAAGCCCTAGGTGGAAATAAGTCTAATTTATCTTTAGGAATGGCTAAAGCATTTGGCTGAATTGTTTTTAACAAAGCATCAAGTGCTTCTTCTTGTGCCTTTCTATCCACATACTTAGTCGTTAATTGTCCATCACCTTTTACAGCATAATTATAGTCTAATCCTCCAACGACTTTGGTAGTCGCTTCAGTTTGATAGCGATGAAAGAAATATAACGGCACAAACACATCCTCTAAAACAGAATATGGAGTATTGGTCTTTACATTATCTACGGAAAAATTAGCCATTGCCACTTTCCGGACTTCCAAAACGTCATTTAATTCTTCTGCGGCGGATGCTCCATTATCCCATAAATGAGCCAAGGCATGAGCTCCCCCAGCTGCTCTTGCGTCAGAATCTGAAATAAAACGCAATCCATCATTTTTAGCCTTTTCTAAAACGGCATTGAGTTCCTCTTTTTCATTAGCATTTTTACCAAATTCAGAATAACTGTAAGCTACTGTTACTTTATCCCACTCCCCGATTCCTGTATCATAAGCATCACTAAAATCGATATTACCATTTTTCAATGTAATCTGCGGATGTGGATAATCCATAACAGAAGCCCTATCATTTGTGCTCGCTGCAAAATTATGTGCAAACCCTATCGTATGCCCAACTTCATGGGCGCTAAGTTGTCTAATGCGTGCCAGAGCCATATCTAACATCGGTTGATAATTATCATTACCCTCTGCAAAAGGCTTATCCATTAAGGCTTGTGCAATCATAAAATCCTGACGAATCCTTAAACTTCCCAAGCTTACGTGACCCTTAATAATCTCACCTGTTCGTGGATCGACCACCGACGCCCCATAACTCCAACCACGAGTAGAACGGTGTACCCATTGAATCACATTATAGCGACAGTCCATAGGATCTGCATCTTCAGGTAACATTTTAACCTGAAATGCATTTTTAAACCCAATAGCTTCATAGGCTTCGTTCCACCAACGTGCTCCTTCTAATAAGGCTGATCGTACAGGCTCAGGAGTCCCTGGGTCTAAATAATAGATAATAGATTCTTTGGCCTCACTAATTGCTGCATTAGGGTCTTTCTTTTCTAAACGATGCCGAATGACAAATCGCTTTCTAATATCTTCTTGTATTGGTGTGGCATAGTCTAAATAAGACATCGGGATAGCACCACTTCTAGGATCAAACACTCTTGGAGTGTAGTTGTCGTCTGGTAATTTTACAAAAGAATGGTGCTGAATTACTGATACCAAAGACGATGTAGGCGTTACGGAACGTAAATTTCGCCCTGTTGACTCACCTTTAAAGGTTAATAGAGCTTCGAATTCTACATTATTTGGAAATGCTTTTGTCCGTTCTAGAGATAATGCGCTTTTTGAAGCATCAATCTTATACGTGCCTTCCTTGTTTCGTTTTAAGGTGTTTGCCACTCCTTGCGCATCTTCCATTAAAAATGGAGTGAAATCAATGATGTAAGTACTGTTTTCTTCAGATTTAATAGGAAAACCAAATAATACAGATTTTGCAAAGGCCTGCTCTATACTTTTCTTTTCTAAAGCATTATCAGTGTTGGCTCTATATCCTTGATTAGGTTGAATGAGCAATAACTTATTACCGGCTTTTTTAAAATGAACCACACGCTCATTACCTAATTTGCCACGATCTAGACCAATATCGTTACTGCCAACTCCCGTCGCTAAAGAATTGACATATAAAAAGTCCGTTTCAAGCTTATCAACTTTTAGATAGATTTTATCTTCGGAATCGTCGTAATAAAAATCAAAAAATCCTGAATAGGATTCTAAATTAGACTTGTTCAAGACTTGAGCAATGCTGCAGAAACTAAGTGCAAAAAATACAGGTAAGAGTAACGCTTTTTTCATAGAATAGAATTGAATCATAAAACTAATGAAAATTTAAAAATTACTTCATAAAAATCCATACAGGATACATTAGAGCATAGTATATTTGTTGAAAATTATTTTTCTATGATTACTTCAGATCAAATTAAAGATCTTAATACCCGCCTAGATGCACTTAGGCACTATCTTTGACTTAGATGCCAAAAAGATAGAAATCGCTAACGAAGAAGAGCAAACCTTCGACCCCAATTTTTGGAATGACCCCAAGGAAGCCGAAAAAGTAATGAAATCGCTTCGTGAAAAGAAGAGCTGGATTAACGATTTCGAAGCTGCTTCTACACTGTATGAAGACCTAGAGGTCATCTATGAATTCTTTAAGGAAGATGAAGCCCCAATGGAAAATGTCGAGGCACGCTACGAAAAAGCTGTCAATGCCATTGAAAAATTGGAGTTTAAGAATATGCTTTCTGAGGAAGGTGATAGCTTAAGCGCGGTGCTTCAAATTACCGCTGGTGCTGGCGGAACTGAAAGTTGTGATTGGGCAAGCATGTTGATGCGCATGTACCTCATGTATGCTGAGAAAAGTGGTTTTAAAGTCAAGGAACTCAATTTACAAGATGGTGATGTAGCAGGTATTAAAACAGTGACCTTAGAAATTGAAGGAGATTTTGCCTTCGGTTGGCTTAAAGGTGAAAATGGAGTTCATCGTTTGGTACGTATTTCTCCATTTGATAGTAACGCCAAACGCCATACTAGTTTTGCATCCGTATATGTTTATCCGTTGGTTGATGATACAATTGAGGTGGACATCAATCCTTCTGACATTGAAATAACCACAGCAAGATCTAGTGGAGCTGGTGGACAAAATGTGAATAAGGTTGAAACAAAAGTGCAATTATTACATAAACCATCTGGAATACAAATTCAATGTTCAGAAACACGCTCACAACATGATAACCGTGCTCGTGCGTTACAAATGCTGAAGTCACAGTTATACGAGATAGAACTGCAAAAGCAAATGTCTCAACGCGATGATATCGAAGCTAGTAAAATGAAAATTGAATGGGGAAGCCAAATTCGTAATTATGTGATGCATCCTTATAAATTAGTGAAGGACGTAAGGTCATCTCATGAAACCGGAAATGTAGACGCCGTCATGGACGGGGATATTGAACCTTTTTTAAAGGCCTATTTAATGATGATGGGGCAGCAAGAAACATCAACCGAAAACCTCTAAGCCTTTACTTTTTGCTCGTATTATTGTATCTTTGCAGTTCATTTGAAAATGAGAAGATTATGATAGAGATATACCACAATCCAAGATGTTCAAAGTCTAGACAAGGTATTGCTTTGCTTGAGTCCTATGGGGCACCTTTTAAAGTGGTACGGTATTTGGACAATACCCCAAATGAAAAGGAGCTAGAATCACTAATTGATAAATTGAATATTAAGCCCATCGAGTTGGTTCGTAAAAATGAAGCCATTTGGAAGTCGGATTTTAAAAGCAAGGACTTAACGGATTCCGAAATTATTTCGGCTATGGCACAACACCCAAAGCTTATAGAACGGCCTATTGTTGTTAAGGGACGAAAAGCTGTTATAGGTAGGCCTACAGAAAAGATTTCTACGCTTTTATAATATGTATAATATGAAAAAAATTGCCATATTTATTATTGTCTTAATCGGATTTTCATCTTTTGCGGATGCACAAGTGATGCGTCGTGGTGGCCGAATGCAACAAAATAGAATTCCGCAATCCCAACCTTCCGAGGAAGAGATAAAAAAACAGCAAGAGAAGTTTGAAAAGGAGATGAAAGAGCGCCAAGAAGAATATATTGCTAATTTCCTGACGACCTTAGATGCTGATGCTTTTCAAAAAGAGATTATTAAGCAAACCATTAATGAGTATTTTGAAAAGAAGATTGCCTTATTTAAAATACCTTATGAGAGAGTTATTGAACGTGAGGATGCCGTTAAGAACCTTAATAAAACCCATTTTGAAGAATTAAAAAAATTGATTTCCGAAAGTGATATGGAAAAAATCAATGCCATGATTGAAGGGGATTTTGAAGAAAAGGACGTCAAAAAGAAAAAGAAGAAGCGGAGAAAAAAAGATAAAGGGTAAAATCCTACATAGCTAACGTCTATACCGTATAGTAAAAACCCATTAGGCTTTAACAGAAGATTAACTAATCTGGGTTAAACCCTCCTCTATTTTTGCAGTCATACACTGTAAAAATAGAACATGGACTACCAAAAAATCACGTTATTTCTTCTCTTATTAATTATTCCAAATTTCTTATTAGCTCAAAAAGACATTACCGTTAAAGGTAAAGTTGTTGAACAGGGTACAAACTACCCTTTAGAATACGCCACGATTACATTTAAAAATGTAACTGATAATTCTATAGTCAATGGTGGTGTAACAGATACCGAAGGTGTTTTTAGTGTCGATGTCCCATCAGGTACTTACAATATTTCCGTTGAATATATTTCCTACAAAAAAAAGAACTATCAAAACCGTACTCTAACTAGTGATATTGATTTAGGTACTGTGAGCTTAGCTTTAAATGTCGAGGCTTTAGATGCCGTTGAAGTCATTGCTGAGCAAACAACGGTACAGATTAAATTAGATAAAAAGGTCTATAATATAGGTAAAGATTTAACCACTGCTGGAGGAACAGTTAGTGATGCCCTTAATAATGTACCATCTGTGGCTGTTGATATTGATGGCGCCATAAGTTTGAGGGGAAATGAAAATGTTCAGATATTAATTAACGGAAGGCCTTCAGCATTAGCCGGTTTTGGGGATAGTAACATTCTTAGTCAACTACCCGCCGAAGCTATAGAAAGAGTAGAAGTTATCACATCGCCCTCTGCACGTTACGATGCTTCTGGTACAGCAGGAATATTAAACATCATTTTAAGACAGAAAGAAACCCTAGGGTTCAACGGAGCTTTTAATTTCACCCTCGGAAACCCCGATAACCTGGGGCTTTCGGCTAATATTAATTATAGAACCGAAAAGTTTAATCTTTTCACCAATTTAGGTTGGAGATATTTTGATGCTCCAAGATATAGTTTTAGTGACGTTACACGTTTTGATAGAGTAGAAAATGGAACTGTAATAGAACCACAATATCGAAGAATTATTGAAGATGAAGATGTTGAGCGCCTAAATAGAAACTATAATGGAAATTTTGGAATGGAATATTTTTTGAGTGATAAATCTTCAATTACTGGAAGCATATTTTATCGCTTAGGAAGTGACGCTGACTTAAGCCTAAATAATAGTGATAGGTTTAATGATGGGTCAATCGTAGAGGAAACATTAAGACGAGAAAAACAAACTGAACAGGATAATAGTTATCAGCTAGCTCTAAATTTTAGACAACAGTTTGGTGAAGATAGTGACCACAGCTTAACTGCAGATTTTCAATATGAAATTGATAATGAAGAAGGATTTACTTTTTTAAACGAGGATTATATTTCGACGGACCAAACAGACCCGGAACCATTTCAACTAGAGCAAGAAACGGAAAATCAAGATCAGACCGAATACTTACTGCAAGCTGATTATGTACTTCCACTTGGTGAAGATTCAAGATTTGAAGCAGGTTTTAGATTAAATTATGAAAATCAAATCACCGATTATGTCCTAGAGCAAGAAAATATACAAACTGGACAACTCGTAGTAAATGACACTATAACTAACGTATTTGATTATGATGAAAACGTAAATGCTGTTTACACCCAATACGGTTCAAAATTCGGGAAATTTTCATTTCTAGCAGGTCTAAGATTAGAGCATACACAACTAAAGGGCAATATTGATTCTAGACTCACAGAAGCAGAGTTACAAGAGGCCTATGGCTTTCCTATAGATACAGAATTTGACAATAATTATGTAGGTCTTTTCCCTACGCTAAACCTTATTTATAACTTAGGTGGAACCGACTCTGATACTGAAGAGAGTATAACTCTTGGATATAACAGGCGAATTAATAGACCTAGAGGCTATTTTGTCAACCCATTCCCTTCTCGCTCAAGTAGAACGAATGTTTTTCAAGGTAATCCCAGTATACAACCTGCATTTGCCAATGCCTTCGACCTCGGATACTTAAAACGATGGGATAAAATAACTTTTACATCATCTGTATATTATCAAAGAGAAACTAATTCATTTGAACGTATAGAAGAAAATACGGGGCGCCAAACTACTGATGGTATTGATATTATTAGAAGTATTCCTATAAATTTATCTACCAATGACCGAACAGGTGCAGAATTAGGTGTATTATACAATCCAACGAAAAAGTTAAGATTTAATGCGAGTTTTAATTTCTTTCAGTTTAACACCGAAGGTGAGTTTAATGGTGTAGACTTTAGTGCTAAAAATACAAGTTGGTTTGCTAGATTTAGTTCAAATATTAAACTTCCTTGGCAGATAGACTGGCAAACAAATGCGAGATATCGTGGCGCGCGACAAGATGCACAAAGTGATACCGATGGTATACTATCGATTGATTTAGCATTTAGTAAAGAAATTTGGAATGGCAACGGAACTATATCCTTAAATGTACGTGACTTGTTAAATTCAAGAAAGAGACAATCATTAACTACAACCGAATTCTTTGAGCGCTATAGTGAATCACAGCGAAGATTGAGACAAGTCAATCTTTCTTTCATTTATAGGTTTAATCAGCAAAAAAACGAAAGGCGGAGAGATGGTGGTGGCCGCCAAGATGATGGTGACGGAGAAGACTTTGATTTTGAAGGATAGATTATTCTATTTTCTTCCCAGGTACGTCTTGTCCATTTTGATGCAAAGTCATACTAACAATATTGCCCGCTTCATCTTTATTAAATGTAATGCTAGCTTCTACGACTTTGAGAAAAAATTCATTGTCGGCTGAAGGGAAAATTTCAAATTCTGGTTGACCTGTAGCTTGTGCTACAAGTTGATTATCCTTTCTACTAACGGTTATAAAAAATTGAGGTGTTAGTTGGTATTTACCCACATATGAGTCTAAAATATCATTTGATAAGACCACAACCTCAGGGTATACTCTTTTTTCAGGGATTTTTAGTTCTAATGGTTGGCCCAGTATTTTTAACCCTATATTATCTACACTAAATGTAGAATTTGTAAATACAACCACGCCTTTATTACTGTCTTTTAAGAAACCTGAAAATGCTCTATAACCACCTGTTCCTCCATTATGCCAAACAATACTATCACCGTTTGAATAATGCCAGCCTAAACCAATATTAAAAGTTTTAGCATCGTTAGTATAGGCTATTTTATGACTTAGTGCCATTGCCTTATATAAGTCTGAGCCATCATCAGTTAAGTTTGCTTTTACAAACTTTACCATATCACTTGTTGTAGATCGAATAGCACCTGCACCAGCTAAAGTTGTAATGTCCCAATTACTCGTTGTTTCTAATTGCTCATTATGACCAATAGCAAGATGAGACTTCATTTTATCTGTAAATTCAATTTGTGTGTCAGCCATGTCTAGTGGCTTAGCAATTCGATTGACCACAAGACTCTCATAAGTTTTACCTGTATGCAGTTCTAAAATATGCCCCAATAACCCCATTCCTAAATTTGAATATTCATATTGAGAACCTATGTCTCTTGGTAATTCATAATTTGATAAAAAATCATATAATTGTTTTACTGAATAATCTGCAAATGGATTTTTTAAATCTGCAGGTTTAAAGTTGCCGGGCATTCTTGGCAAGCCAGACGTATGAGTGGCTAAATCTTTAAGCGTAATAACTTTATCATTTCTAACTGGGACAGTTACAGATTCTGGCAAATAATCTTGTATAGGGTCAGATAATTTCATCTTTCCTTTCAGAATTTCATCAGCCAACAGTATAGTTGTAAAGACTTTAGATATAGAGCCTATTTCATAAACTGAGTGTTTATCTACTGATTCTCCATCATTTAGCTGTGTTTTTCCATAATTATAAAACTCGACAGCATCACCAACTATATATGCCATGGATATTGATGGATTAATTCCTTTATCTACCCTAGCTTTTATATAATCTTTATAGTCGTCAGGAATTATAGCGTCTTGCGCAACAACAAATTGGGTACTTAAAATGAATAATAATAAAAAGCGAAATAATCTCATAATATCAGTTTTGAATCAATAAATACATTGAAAGTTACAATAAATAGTTCCAAATGATTCGTTTAGTCAAGTGATTTAGTTTGTGGACTATGATTTATTGTATTCATAAAAAAATAGCATTCTCATTTAAATGAAAAGAGACTGTCTAAAAAGTCGAAATTACTTGAAACTGTCACATTGAGCGTAGTCGAAATGCTCTGATAATCAAAAGTATAATTTTCTCGACTACGCTCGAAATGACAGAGTTTATTGCTCTTTAAACAGCCTCTTTTATGACGAGGTCATGCACATTAGCTTATATCCTCTATCTCTGCACTACCAGCATTTGCCTTTACAGAATCAATACCTGTCTGCATAGCAGAGTCGGAAGAATACATTTGACTAGTACCAATGACTTGTCCGTTAGTGGATTTTAAGTTAAAATAGGGCTCACCATTTTTAGATTCCAGTTTCTCAAAACAATGGTCATCAGAACAGTTTGTTTTTACGGATTCGATACCGTTTTTACAACCATCCTTACTTGTGTAGGCTTGACTACTTAAAATGTTCTGTCCATTAGCAGCTTTTAACCTAAAACGAAATTGATCACTTGCATCTCTATACAATTCAAACTTTGACATAATATTATAAATTTTTGATTCATTATAAAATAATCAATATTCGAATTGATTGTAGTAATTGATTTGAAATGGAATAAAACTTATCGCATTAAAGATAAATTTTATCGCAAAAGGCTAACTTTTTTGTAAGACACTTCATCAAAGTCCGAAATAACCAAATCTGCATAAGTATAGTCCTGACCTACAGAATGTTTGCTCTTATACCCAACACAGAATATACCTGCGGCTTTTGCAGCTTTCATACCATTGGTAGAATCTTCAATGACCATACATTCCGATGTATTATAACCTGTGGATGCAGCTGCTTTGAGGAATATTTCAGGATGTGGTTTGGATTGTTTTAAATCTGCACCACTAAACTTAGCACTAAAATACTGGTTAAGGTTAAAGCGTTCAAAAATTTGATTGATACCGTTCATCGATGCTGAAGATGCCACTACCAATGTCACGTCGTTAGAGTAATAATCTTTTATACGGTCTAAGACACCATCTATCAGTGATAATCCATCATCATTTTTGAACAAATAATTGTAGTTGTCTCGTTTCAGTTGTGTAAGTCTTTCTGAAGCAATATTTAAATCGAAATGCTCTACCAAACGCTTAGAAATATTCTTTGTCGATTGCCCTGTAAACGACGTGTAAAGTTCTTCACTTACATCAATATTCACTTCATCAAACATTTGATGATAGGCTTTTCGGTGCAATGGCTCGGTATCAATAAGAACCCCGTCCATATCGAATAACACTGCTTTTAGCATAGCATTTTAATTTTTTGCGAAGATAAAAAAGTATCTGTCATTGCGAGGACAAAGGACGTGGCAATCTTTTTTTTCTTTTTCTTCATTTTGTCTTGAAACAAAACGAAACAAAAGTTAAATATGATTTATTAGGAAATTACTAAGCAACGCTCGCTTAATATTTTTATAACTCTCCTGTTTTAGAAAAAGTTTTCCTTAAATCCTTGATCTGAATGACACTATAATTTATGGTCAATAATGTTCTGCACCACTTCAGGATTTAGCAAGGTGCTGATATCGCCTAACTGATCTGCTTCATTTGAAGCTATCTTTCTCAAAATACGTCGCATAATTTTTCCTGAGCGTGTTTTTGGTAAACCTTCTGTAAATTGTATTTTATCTAGTTTAGCAATGGGTCCTATCCTATCTGTAATCAATTGATTGATCTCTTTTCGTAAATTATCATGGTTTCGGCTTTCTCCAGAATCTTTTAAAGTCACATAGCCATATAAGGCATTACCTTTCACATCATGAGGAAAGCCAACTATGGCTGATTCTGCAACTGCTTGATGTTCGTTAATGGCATCTTCTATTGTTGCCGTACCCAAATTATGACCAGATACAATAATCACATCATCCACACGACCTGTAATTCTGTAGTAGCCCACTTCATCCCGTAAGGCACCATCACCTGTAAAATACATGTTATCATACGCTGAAAAGTAAGTGTCTTTATAGCGTTGGTGATTCCCCCAAATGGTACGCGCCATGGACGGCCAGGGGAATTTTATACACAACCGTCCATCGACCTGATTTCCTTTAACTTCATCACCATTTTCGTCCATTAAAGCAGGTTGAACACCAATAAAAGGTAAAGTGGCATAGGTTGGTTTGGTAGGTGTTGAAAACGGGATTGGAGTAATCATTATGCCACCTGTTTCTGTTTGCCACCAGGTATCTACAATCGGGCTATTTTTCTTTCCGACATTTTCGTTATACCAGTGCCAAGCTTCTTCATTGATGGGCTCTCCAACAGTTCCCAATACTTTTAAGGATGATAAATCATAAGGATCTACAAACTCAGTGCCTTGTTTTGCTAAAGCCCTGATTGCTGTTGGCGCGGTGTAAAATTGTGTGACCTTATGTTTCTGAACAATATCCCAAAAGCGACCAAAATCTGGATAACTTGGTACTCCTTCAAACATTACGGTTGTAGCACCATTAGCTAATGGTCCATAGACAATATAGCTATGACCGGTTATCCAGCCAATATCAGCCGTACACCAATACACATCGTCTTCAGTATATTGAAACACATTCTTAAAGGTGTAGGCTGTAAATATCATATACCCAGCCGTCGTATGCAACATCCCTTTTGGTTTGCCTGTAGAGCCCGAAGTATATAAAATAAACAAAGGGTCTTCGGCATCCATAACTTCCGCTTTTAAATGATTATTCGCCTTGTCCAAAAGCGGTTGTAACCAATAATCACGGCCATCTTTCATATTAATATTTGAATGGATACGTTTAGCCACCAGTACATTTTCTATGCCTTTACAGTCGTTTAGAGCGTCATCGACAATACTTTTTAAATCGATTGTTTTTTGACCTCGATACCCACCATCGGAAGTAATGACCATTTTCGCATCGCAATCATTAATTCGTGTTGAAAGTGCTTTTGATGAGAATCCTGCAAACACCACAGAATGAATGGCTCCAATACGCGCACAAGCCAAAACGGAAATCGCCAATTCTGGAATCATAGGCAAGTAAATACAAACCCTATCCCCTTTCTTGATGCCTTTGTCCTTTAGAACGTTTGCAAATTGACAAACACGCTGATGTAATTGATGATACGTAATATGCTCGGCATCTTCCGTAGGGTTATTAGGCTCAAAAAGAATAGCTGTTTTATCTCCTCGTGTTGGTAGATGCCTATCGATACAGTTTTCTGTAATGTTTAGTTTTCCGCCTTTAAACCACTTCACTTCTGGCTTGGTGAAATCCCATTCTAAAACAGAATCCCATCGCTTTTGCCACATAAAATGTTCCTCGGCGATTTCTTCCCAAAATTGTTCAGGGTTTCTAACCGATTTTCTATACACTTGAAAATATTCTTCAAATTGTTTTATGTGGTAATTACTCATGCCTATGTATTAATGACCAGTGGCTTCACCTGCTCCACTAGGAATTCTTATATGTTCTACAATCTCTTGAACCTCTTTTGGCGGAGCTTTAGTAAGCTTCATAACGGTGATTGATACTATAAAATTAAGCATCATGGCAATAGTACCAAAACCTTCTGGAGAAATTCCGAACCACCATTCGCTTTTGTCGGGGACAAAGTCATCAAACCAACCCAATTTATATTTCATCATGTACAAGAGCATACTTACGATACCGACGATCATCCCTGCAATGGCTCCTTCTTTATTCATGCGTTTATAAAAAATACCCAAAATTATGGCCGGAAAAAATGACGCTGCGGCCAAACCAAATGCCAATGCAACGACTGCCGCTACAAAGCCTGGTGGGTTTATGCCAAAATAACCAGCAACACAGACCGCACCAACAGCAGATAAACGCGCGGCTATTAATTCTCCTTTTTCTGAAATGGATGGTTTTATGATTTTTTTAATCAGGTCGTGAGACACAGAGGATGAAATCACCAATAATAAACCTGCAGCAGTTGATAATGCTGCTGCCAAGCCACCAGCGGCTACTAAAGCAATCACCCAATTAGGAAGTCTCGCAATTTCAGGATTGGCTAAAACCATAATATCCCTATCCACAATCAATTCGTTTTCTTGCTCATCCGCAACATAATTGATAAGGCCATCATTATTTTTATCATTAAAAGTGATTAGGCCTGTGGTTTCCCATTTTTTAAACCAGTCAGGAACGTCGTCATAAGGTTGATTTGAAACTGTTTCAATCATATTGGTACGCGCAAATGCCGCAACTGCTGGTGCTGTGGTGTATAGAATAACGATGAGCAACAAAGCTATTCCTGCTGACTTTCGAGCATCCTTAACGCGTTTTACGGTAAAAAAGCGAACGATAACGTGTGGTAATCCTGCTGTACCGACCATTAAAGCCAAGGTTATGGCAAACACATCGATAATGGATTTTGAACCTTCTGTATATTCATTAAAACCCAATTCAGTACTTAAGCCATCTAACTTATCCAATAAATATAGACCAGAACCATCATTCAATTCGCTACCAAATCCTAATTGCGGAATGGGATTGCCAGTCATTTGAATGGAAATAAAAATGGCCGGCACCATAAAGGCAAAAATCAACACGCAATACTGTGCGACTTGGGTATAGGTGATGCCTTTCATACCACCAAGTACGGCATAAAAGAGCACGATAAACATGCCGATAATAACTCCTGTATTGATATCCACTTCCAAAAAGCGTGAAAACACAATGCCAACTCCACGCATTTGTCCGGCGACATAAGTAAACGACACTAAAAGCGCACAAAACACAGCAACGATACGTGCTGTTTTAGAATAATAGCGATCACCAATAAAATCTGGAACGGTAAACTTTCCGAATTTTCGTAAGTAAGGCGCCAACAATAAAGCAAGAAGCACGTAACCTCCTGTCCAGCCCATTAAATATACAGCACCATCATAACCAGCGAAGGAAATAATACCTGCCATAGAAATAAAGGAAGCCGCACTCATCCAATCTGCTGCGGTGGCCATTCCGTTTGCTAATGGTGACACTCCTCCACCAGCGACATAGAAATCATTGGTGGATCCTGCTCTCGATAGTATGGCAATGCCGATGTATATCGTGAATGTTATCCCTACAATGATATAGGTCCAGGTCTGTACGTCTAAGTTGGCCATCATCAGAATGTTATTCATCATAGCCGTACTTTTTATCGAGTTTGTTCATCAGGCGGACATAGACGAAAATCAGTATGACGAACACATACATCGCCCCTTGCTGGGCAAACCAGAATCCCAGTTTAAATCCTGCAATTTTTATGGTGTTAAGCGCATCTTTGAATAAAATTCCTGCACCATAGGATACGGCGAACCAGATGCTCAAGAGGATGAGGACGTAACGGATGTTTTCCTTCCAGTAGGCTTTTGCGTTGTTTGTGTTGGACATAACTTTTTATGAGTTAATTCGATTGTTTAGTATTCGCAATATCTATTTTATATAGCCTTTAACATAGGTTTCGACTGCGCTCAACCTGACATATAGAACTGCATGTTTATCACTTTATTCTTTTAAAATACGCCTTCGCCTCTTTTACCACACGTGGCGCCAACAAAATAGTGGCTATCATTGTCGGAATTGCCATAAATGCAAATACTCCGTCTATAAAATTAATCATTGCTGAGAAATCTGTGGTTGCTGCCAAGATGATACTCCCGATATATAAAATGAGGTATAGCTTTTGTCGTTTGACTCCGAATAAAAAGGACATACACTTTGTGCCATAATACGAATACGAAAACAAGGAGGACACACTAAACACAAACACACAGAGCATCAATAAATACTGACCAATGCCAGGCATAGCATCCGAAAATGCGTAGGCTGTGAGTGTGACTCCATTAACATCTTTGGTTTGCCATACATCCGTCACCAATATGGCTAGAGCTGTTAGGGTACAGACGACCATAGTGTCAATTAAAGGCCCAAGCATGGCGACTAATCCTTCGCGAACCGGTTCATCGGTTTTAGCAGCTCCGTGTGCCATTGGTGCTGTACCAATACCTGCCTCGTTAGAAAAAGCACCGCGTCGTACTCCAAGTAAAATCAGACCACCGAGAACACCACCTAAAAAGGATTCCCCTTCTGGCAGATAGTCGGCATTAAAAGCATCCGTGAAAATAAGCGCTAAATACTGTGGTACAGCCTCAATATTTCTGAATAAAATAATCAGTACCAAAACAAAATAGAGGCCGACCATAGAAGGCACCAATTTAGACGCTATGTTGCTAATACGGTTTAAACCGCCAACAATAACAATGGTGGTTACAGCGACTAATATAAATGCAATAAGCAAATTAGATTGCAGACTCACCTCTACTCCATTTGGGATAAGGACTATATCATTAATGGCTTGTTTTAGTTGGTTGACATTCACCACAGGTAAAGCACCTAACATCCCAAAGAAGCTGAATAGTACCGCTAATGGTTTCCAATGTTTACCAAGACCTTCGACTATAAAATACATAGGGCCACCTTGAAGTTTTCCTTCACTATCTTGACCACGATACAAAACGGCCAAGGTCGATGTAAAAAACTTTGTGGACATCCCAACAATAGCACTCACCCACATCCAAAACATAGCACCAGGTCCTCCTAACGAAATAGCTAAAGCCACACCTGCAATATTCCCCATACCTATAGTAGATGCCAAGGCTGTACTCAGTGCCTGAAAATGTGATATCTCACCAGGATCATTAGGGTCATCGTATTTGCCGCGGAGCACATTAAAGGCATGACCGAGATACCGAAAACTAATAAAACGAGAGCGAATGAGCAGGTACAAACCTCCACCCATTAATAAGATAAGTAAGGGCAATCCCCAAGCGAGGGATGAGAACTGCTCCATAATACTGTTGAGTTGGTCCATAAACCCTAAATGTAGTGATTCTCGGCAATTGTTAATAATTTCTTACAAAGACAATTTATAAAGTATTGAAATAGAGGAGTAAAACATTTAACTTCGCTTATCTGCGCTGAATTTATTTCAGTGACGTTTGATATACCTCATTAAAACGGACTCGTTTCATTAAGTTGTGGCTAATACAAACTGAACATAAGATTTCTAAAAATGTTTAAATACTCACCAATAAATTCATATGCTTTAAGGAATCTTCAAAAGAATCAGATCTACTTTAATAATCCACTAAATTTTAATGACCCATTTGACACTTTTCATCCTGCGAAAATAAATGAATTGAGTAATGAAAAATTCGTTGAACAATTTTGTAATTCTAGTAAACGAAATTTTGACAAAACAGCTTTATTAGGAATAATAAACAAAAGTATATCAAAAGAAGACTTTTATGATTTTTGTGATGAACATATAGATTATATTTTTGATTTTAATCAAGGAAGCGCTAATCAAATTTTTAAAGAAAAAAAAGATTTTCTGGAGCAACTTAAAAATATTGAAGAATCAAAAACTAGTTTCCTAGAAAACATTGGTGGATTGTTTTCAGCAGTTAAGTTAAGATTACAATCAACAATTCAGGAAACGATTCATAATATTAGACAAGAAACTTTTTCGAAAATTGGTGTAAGCTGTTTTTCAAAAAACAATTTGAATTTATTGATGTGGTCACACTACGCAGATAGTCATCAAGGTTTTTGTCTTGAATTTGACTCAAGTTTTGAGCCATTTTCAAAAGCATTTGAGGTCATTTATAAATCTGAAATTCCCATTATTAATTCAGACTTACTTATGAACGAAGAAGTTGAGGCCGAATCTATAAAAAAACTTCTTTCATTCAAATCTATTGACTGGAAACACGAAAAAGAATTAAGAATTTTTCATCAAGAATCAAATAAGAGTTACTTCTATTCTAATCGTTCACTCAAAGCGATATATTTCGGAATTAGAGCAAATCAAAGTGATATTGAAATAATTTGTTCTATTATAAAATCTCAAAATCCGTCAGTCAAATTTTACAAGATGAAAAAACTAGAACTGACTTTTGGAATTGAGCCAGAAGAATTCTTTTATAACACAGCAATAGAGGTTCAATCGAGCATTTTATTAATTATTTCCAAACTATTTCCTAAAAATGAGTTTACAAGTAGTCAGATAAAAAAGGTCATAAATAATATTACAGAACTCCAATTAAAAGCGCATTTAGAAGATTTAACAAACAAAAATTTGTTAATTAAAAATAAGGGTAAATATCAATTGAATAGATAAATTACTAACCACAACACAAATACGTTGAGAATATTCATTATACACCATTAATTCCTAAATCCTATATTTGTAGCGCAACCAAAGTCTAATTAGTGCAAGCCAAGCGCCTTTATTTTATCGATGCCGTCCGTGCATTTGCCATCTTAATGATGCTGCAAGGGCATTTTGTAGATACGCTGTTAGAGCCTGTTTATAAAGATGAGTCTTATACAGCTTATAACATCTGGTACTATTTTAGAGGCATTACGGCACCGACCTTCTTTACCATATCTGGGTTAATTTTTACTTATCTCCTTATTAAAGCCAAAGAAAAAGGCCAAGAGCGATTGCGCATTAAAAAAGGACTTAACCGCGGACTAATGCTTATTGGTATTGGCTATCTGTTGCGTATTCCGTTTTTACAATGGGTAATTGGCGAGTTTAATACCTACTGGTTGGTCATTGATGTGCTTCAGATTATTGGGCTGTCCTTGATGCTCATCATTGGTTTCTACTGTTTGTGCTTTAAACGAACAACACTGTTTTCCGTAGTGATGCTATCACTAGGGTTTCTCATTTTTGTTACCGAGCCTTTATACAGAACCCTTGCCCTACCCGATTTACCGTTGGTGATTTCTAATTATATCTCTAAAGCTAATGGGTCGATCTTTACCTTATTACCCTGGTTTGGCTATATGGCATTTGGTGCGTTTTTAGCGACCTTATTTTATAAACATTTAGAAAAGCAACGCTTTAAACCTGTTACCGTTATTAGTTTCTTTGTGGTTGGGTACCTCCTTATTTTTTGGTCCTCTTATGCGCTAAAACAGCTAACCATATACACTGATATCGATTTATTTTTACGGGCTGCAAACTATAACTATCTCTTTACACGTTTGGGTAATGTCTTTGTGTATTTTGGTATTTTTTATGGCTTGGAACGTTTTATAAAAGTCCCGTTGATTTTAAAGATTGGGCAGAAAACACTATCCATTTACGTGATACATTTTATCATCATCTATGGTAGTTTTACGGGCTTTGGCCTCAATCGACTTATAGGAAAGACCTTAAGCCCTTGGGAAGCTGTCTTTGGGGCGCTGACCTTTTTGGTGGTGGTCTGTTTTATGTCGTTTTACTACGTTAAAACCAATGAGTTTATTTATTCGCACATAAGACGATTAATTGACAAACTGAAAGGAAACGACACATCGACCCGACAAAGCTCCTAAAACTTATGATGCAAAAATTAGTACTTCTATTTCTTGGTATTGGACTAATGGCCTCCGCGCAGACCAAATACTTAAATGCGGTCTATACAGACATTGAAAAAACCACACACACCTATAATAAAATTGGTAAGGACAGTCTTCAATTAGATTTTTATAAAGCCAGAACATCTGAAGGTATTGTACCACTCATTGTTTTTGTACATGGTGGAGGGTTTTCGGGCGGTCAACGCGATGCTGAAGGCACTGTGGAATTTGCCACACGCATGGCAAAACGTGGCTATGCGGTAGCTTCCATGTCCTATCAATTATTAGCCAAAAAGAACGGTTTTGGCTGTAATGTTGAAGCAACAGATAAAATAAACATCTTTGACACTGCAGCAGATGATATTGTAGAAGCAGTACGGTTTATTCTTAAAAACGACGACCTGTTTCCTATTGATGAAAACAAAGTGATATTGTCTGGCACAAGTGCTGGTGCAGAAGCCGCTTTGCACTTGGTCTATGTCAAGGAAAATAATAAACTCCCCAATAGATTTCAGTTTGCTGGAGTGATGAGTTTTGCTGGGGCAGTTATTACCACTAACAACATTACTGATGAGACTGCAATCCCAACTTTACTTTTTCATGGCACCAATGATAACTTAGTGCCCTATCACATTTCGGCACATCATTTTTGCAATCCCAGTGATAAAGGGTATTTGATGTTGTATGGCTCTAGACCCATTGCTGATAAACTAAAAGGCCTCGGAAAATCTTACTTTTTGTTTTCCATTTTGGGTGGCACTCACAGCTGGGCCAACTTACCGATGAACCGAAGTATCTCTGAAATATCGGACTTTTTGTTTCATGATGTTATCAATGGTAGCAAACGCCAAACGGAACGGACCATAGGATTGTAAAAAAGCTGGCCTCAATACTACTATCGAAAACCAGCTCCTTCCTTACACAAATAATAGCGCGTTTAATATGTTAATCGCCAATTGCCGGGTTGTGTGCTGCGAAAATACCATCAGGATTTTCTAAATCTGTCCAGACATGTAACTGCCATTGCCCTAAGGCTTCATTAAAATGCCACTCATCTTCAGAGCCTGTAAAGCCTTCTGGAGCTGATCCTGGATTGTCTGGGTCTTCTGGTAAAATGGCGTACTCTATGGCCACCATCTGCATATTTCCATTACTGTCTGGCACATAAAGAATCACTTCCGGATTCATTAAATCGAAGGTGGTATCTATTATAGCAGGATTAATGTAGTGATGTCCCATGTTTGGCACATAGCCTGAAGCATCGAATCGGCCTTCGTTGGTTGCAACATTAACGTCTGCATAGACAGATGTTGCAGCTGTTACTTGATTTACTTCTACTTCCCAAGCTTCTGGAGCTGGTGTGTTGTCATCATCGCTTGAACAATTAAATGCCAAACAACTCAATACTGCTAAACTTAAAATTTTGACTTGTGTTTTCATCGGAATACGTTTTTATTGATTGATACAAAGCTGATATTTATACCAATGAAGGATTAAAATTAATGTCGCAATGCTTAGCACTATTGTTTCAGAATACCAGATAAATTAATGGATGCAACATGAGTTACAGTCTATGAAACAAAAGTGTTAGTGCTATTGATTCACAATCTTGAATTTTGAAGTGCACATTCACTACTTAAGAATTTTTAGTACCTTTTTAGTGGGTTAGAAAACGAGCCAATCGATGAAACAGTATTTTTCTTGTATCCTATTCCTCTTTGCTTTAACTCTTATGCATACACAAGAGGTGTATCACTTAGATACAAAATATCCTGTTCATGAAATTGATAGGTATTTAAGAGTATATACAGATTCTTCTCAAACTTTAACTGTAAACCATATATTAAAAGACACTTCTAGTTTGTATTTAAAAGGGAATGAACTTCCAGGATATTTTCATGGTCAAAAATTACTTTGGGGAAAATTACGTTTACGCACTAACGATAGCCTTAAAGGCTGGACGCTTCATTTCATAGATATTTTTGCTGGAGCTCCAGCCTGGGTAAAAGGTAATGGAAAAGTGGATATTTATGCGTTTGTAAATGAAGCTCTTATCTTTCATAAAAAAGCTGGCTATGGTTACAGTAAGAACGAGCGTGATATTTCTGAGAACTGGGTGTTAAATCGAATACGCATGGATGACTTCCCGTTGCACAAAACAGTGACCTTAATAATAAAAGCTGAAGGTAGCAAATTTGGTTATCCACCTTTCTTTAGATTGAATATTAGAGGGCCTTCTCAACCTTTTTATCATGAATTAAATCAATTTAACACAAGTTTTTTTATTTTCATGTTTGGCGTCACTTTTATTATTTTACTATATCATGTACTTCAATACATGTATTTGAAAGATCGCATTTTTCTATTTTTTTCGTTATGGGTATTTGTCTGTTGTATGACCGTGTTGATGGCTACTGGTGCAATTCTGGACACAGTGCATCGTTTTGGTTTCGTTTTTTGGATGTTTTTCTCCAATAGTGTTTACTTTCTTTTTTGGTTTTTTGGGCGATCGTTTATACAATCTAAAACTAAATTTCCTTTACTAGATAAATTTATTTTAGGCTTAGCATTATTTATGATTCTAGAAATTTTTGTTGTAATCCTTTTAGTTGTATTTACATCTGCACGACCAAGTTTTCTGGCTGTAGGACTTCATGCAGAGATACATGTCTTTACAAACATTGCAGCTCTAATTTTGAGTGTAGTTATAGCGACTAGGAAGGACAATTTTGCAAGATATTTTGGTATTGGTGCTAGTATAGGACTGATGCTATTGTTATATGGAAGTGTATGGGCTGCAGGATGGATAGGGTATCCAGGTTTTGATGCACACTCGTGGGGAATATTTGCTCAAATTGTAATCTTCTCATTTGGCATTGCTTATCGGCGTCAAGTATTAAATAAGGCCAATGAAGCCGAACGTCTTGAAGCACAAAAAACCTACGCTGAAATGCAACGCGTTAAAGATTTAGACGAAGTAAAAACAAAGTTCTTTGCTAATATTAGCCATGAGTTTAGAACACCATTATCCTTAATATCTGGTCCATTACAATTTGCAAAAAAATCTAAAACATCAGAAAATGGTGATGTGGTGCTTTCTAAAAAATCAGTAGATATTATAAGTAATAATGCAGACCGACTTCAACATTTAATAGACCAACTTTTAGAATTGTCTAAGTTGGAAAGTGGTAATATTCATTTAAGCTTAAAACAAGGTGGATTGATTCAATTTGTAAAGTCTATTGTGTTTTCATTTGAGAGTATGGCAGAACGCTCTAATATCAGTTTAATAACTAGTTTTCCTGAAGAAATAGATATCGCATTTTACGATAGGGATAAACTGCAAAAGGTACTGAGCAATTTTATGTCCAACGCCTTTAAGTTTACATCTAAAGGCGGCATGGTGAATTTTTCTCTTAGGTACGACGACTCACATTATACCATTGTGATTTCTGATACGGGTATAGGGATGTCCGCTGAAGAAATGAAGCATGTGTTTGAACGGTTCTATCGTAGTGAAAGTACGGAGACTAAAGGTTCTGGTATTGGGTTGGCATTAACAAAAGAAATTGTAGATATTCATAACGGACAAATCAATATAAACAGTCGTAAAAGAGAAGGAACTACGTTTAAAGTTCGACTTCCTTATACTATGGAACATCTACCAAAAGATATCGCCATGGTTGTTGATTCTAATACCGTAGAATACTCAGAAACTACTATAGAGGACTTTCTCGACGAATCGAAAGTTAACACAAAGGTTATTTCGTCCAAGTCAAGTGATAAATTGATATTGATTGTTGAAGATAATTCGGATCTACGGGATTTTATAACAGATATTTTAGGTGAAAATTATCAGCTTTTATTAGCTGAAGATGGACTGCAAGGTGAGCGCATGGCCATAGAACATATTCCTGATTTGATATTGTCTGACGTGATGATGCCAAAAAAAGACGGCTACGAAATGTGCCATTCACTCAAGCTAAATACCAAAACAAGTCATATCCCAATAATTCTATTGACAGCAAAAGCGGGGCATAATAATAAAATGGAAGGCTTAAACCAAGGTGCAGATGTTTATTTGACGAAGCCCTTCCATGCTGAAGAATTATTGGTTAATATTCAGAATCTTATTACGAATAGAGAACGTCAGTGGAATTACTTTAAAGCGTCGGATTTAACCAGTGTAGAGAATTTAGAACTCTCCAATTTAGATGATCAGTTCTTACAAAAATCAGCCGCATTTATAAAAGAGAATTTAGACAATGAAGGGCTTAGTGTAGAGGATTTAGCTGCTGCAGTAGGCTTTAGCCGTTCACAATATCATAGAAAATTAAAAGCTTTAGTGAATAAATCTGCAAATCAACTGATTGTTGAAATCCGACTTAACGAGGCTCATAAAATGCTGAAACAAAAGGAAGGCTCTGTATCCGAAATCGCATATTCAGTAGGTTATACTAACCTTTCCTATTTCACAAAAAGCTTTAAAGATAAATTCGGAAAACTACCGAGTAAAGTATAATAACTAAAATTGTTCTATTATGAAATCAATGCTCACTTTAGCCCTTGTGCTACTACTTTTTTCAAACTGCAAAAATGAAAACACAGAACCAGCTCAAGTAGATTATGAGCAAGAAGAAGTCACTGAAGACACCTCAAAAGAGCGCGGAAAGTATTTAGTAACGGCAATGGACTGTAATGCCTGCCATACTCCAAAAATGATGACCGACCAAGGACCACAACTCGATATGAGCCGATTATTATCTGGCTACCCATCGGATAGACCTAAGGCAACTTTCGATGGTGACATTGTATCAAAAGGCGTATTATTCCCCCATCCAGATTTAACAGCTACCATGGGACCATGGGGCATCTCCTTTGCTGGAAACCTAACCCCAGACGATACAGGTATTGGTCTTTGGAGCTTAGATCAGTTTAAATTAGCAATGCAAAAAGGCAAATACAAAGGATTAGAAGGTAGTAGATTATTATTGCCACCAATGCCTTGGCAGACGTATGCAAGTCTCAATGATGCAGATATTGAAGCGATATACAATTATCTAAAATCCATTAAGCCTATTGAAAATATTGTGCCTTCGCCTGTAAAACCAGAATAAGCTATTGTGATAGATAATTCAGCACATTAGTTTCAATACGGGTCTGAATATTTGAAACATCAGCTTTAACAAAGGCTTCTCCTGTTATGTTTTCATAGAGTTCAATATAACGCTCACTAACGGTTTCAATATAGTCGTCGGACATTTCAGGAAGAGTCTGCCCTTCTAGCCCTTGAAAATTATTGGAAATCAGCCACTGGCGTACAAACTCTTTGGATAGTTGTTTCTGGGATTCTCCTTTTGCTTGACGTTCTTCATAACCATCTGCATAAAAATAGCGCGATGAGTCTGGTGTATGGATTTCATCAATCAATACAATTTTACCGTCTTTGGTTTTTCCGAATTCATATTTGGTGTCAACCAGAATTAAACCACGTTCCGCTGCGATTTCCGAACCGCGCTGAAATAATTTATAGGTATAATCTTCTAAAGTGGCATAATCGGCATCAGAGACAATACCTCGCTTAAGAATATCTTCACGAGAGATGTCCTCATCGTGCTCTCCCATTTCCGCCTTTGTTGCAGGCGTTATAATTGGTTGAGGAAACTTGTCGTTTTCTTTCATGCCGTCTGGCATAGATACTCCGCAAAGTGTTCGTTTACCGGCTTTATACTCCCGCGCAGCATGGCCGGACATATAACCTCTAATAACCATTTCTACCTTAAACGGCTCACACAAATGACCCACGGCTACATTGGGGTCTGGAGTTGCCACCAACCAATTAGGCACAACATCTTCAGTTGCCTTCATCATTTTAGTCGCTATCTGGTTTAAGATTTGGCCCTTATACGGAATACCCTTGGGCATCACAACATCAAAAGCACTTAGACGGTCAGTAGCGACCATGACTAAGAACTTTTCATCAATATTATAGACTTCCCTAACTTTTCCTTTATACAATCCTTTTTGATTTGGAAACTGGAAATTAGTATCAGTAATTGTTTTGTTAGCTATACTAGACATTATTACGACTTAGGATTCTCTATTTTCAATACTCTTGTAGGCTTCGATGACTTTCTTAACCAATTTATGACGGATGACATCCTTATCATCTAAGAAAATAATGCCAACACCATCCACATTCTTTAGAATTAACAAGGCTTCTTTTAACCCAGAAATGGTACGACGTGGTAAATCAACCTGACCGGGATCACCTGTCAATAAAAACTTGGCGTTTTTACCCATACGGGTTAAAAACATCTTCATTTGGTTATGGGTCGTATTTTGTCCTTCATCCAGGATGACAAAGGCATTGTCTAATGTACGTCCACGCATAAATGCCAACGGTGCAATTTGAATCGTCCCATTTTCAATATAGTTCGCTAATTTTTCAGCCGGAATCATATCTCGTAATGCATCGTATAAGGGTTGCATATAAGGATCTAGCTTTTCTTTAAGATCACCTGGTAAAAAACCTAGGTTCTCTCCCGCTTCTACTGCCGGGCGTGTTAAAATGATACGTTTTACTTCCTTCCGTTTCAGGGCTTGTACAGCCAAAGCAACTCCGGTATAGGTTTTCCCTGTTCCAGCAGGACCAATAGCAAATACCATATCGTTTTTGCGCATACTCTCTACTAGTCGACGTTGGTTAACGGTTTGAGCCTTGATTAATTTTCCATTAACTCCATGGACAATGACTTCTCCACTTTGGTCAGAGGTATTATAATCCTCACTACTTTCGCTAGTTAACACACGCTCAATAGAATTTTCATCAAGTTTGTTATACTTGCTAAAATGAGTCATGAGCATGGTCATACGATTGTCAAATTCTTCGAGATGGTCTTCGTCACCAAAGGCCTTAATTTTATTACCTCTTGCGACAATTTTAAGTTTAGGGAAGTATTTTTTTAGTAGTTCGATATTGGCGTTTTGGGCGCCGAAAAATTCCTTAGGTGAAATTTCTTCAAGTTCTAAGATGATTTCGTTCAAAAGCTATTTTAATTTAGTGAATATATCTGTTAAGTTTTATTAGTTTTGTGTCTCAACAAATCTAATAATTTTAATACTCAGTACCCCAAAAAAATATCAACAATCAACTGATGCCAATAATAACATTAACGACTGATTTTGGAGAAAAAGATCACTTTGCAGGAGCTATAAAAGGGGCTGTTTATAGTGAGCTTTCGGACGTTAAAATTGTAGATATTTCTCATTCTATTTCGCCATTTAATATAGCTGAAGCCGCATATATTATTCAAAATGCCTACAAAAGTTTTCCAAAAGGCACGATACATGTTATAGGAATTGATTCTGAGTTAAACCCTGAAAATAAGCATATTGCAGTCCATTTAGATGAGCATTACTTTATATGTGCTAACAATGGTATTATGAGTATGATCTGTCAGGAAATTGCTCCTGCTAAAATAGTTGAGATTAATATCCATGATAAAATAGAAACGAGCTTTCCGGTGTTGGACGTTTTTGTAAAAGTAGCATGCCATATTGCACGTGGAGGTACCTTGGAGGTCATCGGAAAAGTTATTAACACTATAAAACCAATTAAGAATTTGATCCCTTTTGTCAACGATGAAAAAAATCAAATTATAGGAAGTGTTATTTATATAGATAATTACGGTAATGTTATCACTAATATTACCCAGAAATTTTTTGAAAACATTCAAAAGACAAGAGGTTTTGAAATTTCTGCGCGCAACTATAAATTCAAAACAATCCATACCAAATACAGCGATATTGTTAATTTTGAAATCCCAGAAGAAAAGCGTAATGACGAGGGCCGTGGATTGGTGGTCTTTAACGCTTCAGGATATTTAGAAATCGCTGTTTATAAAAGCAATAGTGATACGGTTGGTAGTGCTTCTACACTCATGGGATTAAGAGCTTTAGATACCGTAACAGTCACCTTTGATAAGATATAGCATGCAAGAAACGTTGTTAGTAAGAATTGTAAAAATGAGTTTTCAACCTGAAAAGATTGATGATTTCTTAAGTAATTTTGAAGCCAACAAAGAAAAAATTAGAAATTTTGACGGGTGTCAGCGGTTGGAATTACTAAGAGCAAGGCACAATAGCACTATCTTTTTTACGTATAGTTATTGGACGTCTGAAAACCATTTGGAAGCCTATAGACATTCTGAATTATTTAAGAGCGTTTGGGCAAAGACAAAACCTTTGTTTAATGATAAACCAGAAGCCTGGAGCGTCGATAAGGTCGCTTCGCTTATGTGAGAGGTTAGAAGATAATAAGGGACAAGAAACAAGAGATAAGAGATAAGAGATAAGAGATAAGAAATCAAAACTATTACCAAATACTGAATACTAATTTATGTTCGCCGTACTTAAAAAAGAAATAAACACATTTTTTGCTTCCCCTATCGGTTATTTGGTGATTGCCGTCTTTTTGGTACTTAACGGACTGTTTTTATGGGTATTTAAAGGTGAATTCAATATTTTAGATAATGGCTATGCTGATATTTCATCTTTCTTTTTACTGGCTCCTTGGATACTTATTTTTTTGGTACCCGCAGTTACGATGCGCAGCTTTAGCGATGAACGAAAACAAGGCACTTTAGAATTGCTTTTGACCAAGCCAATTTCCCACTTACAAATTGTTTTAGGTAAATATTTTGGTGCGTTAGTCCTTGTAATCATTGCTATCGTTCCAACATTACTTTATGTGTACACAGTATATCAACTTGGAAACCCTATCGGTAACTTAGATGTCGGCAGTACTTTAGGGTCTTATTTTGGGCTGTTGTTTTTAGTGGCCTCTTATACAGCCATTGGTGTTTTTGCCTCTAGCCTTTCTGACAACCAAATAGTCGCTTTTATTGTAGCCATATTTATTTGCTTCTTTTTCTACTTTGGATTTGATGGCATAGCAAACTTTAACCTCTTTGGAAATAACCTATATTTTGAAAATTTAGGGATGCAATCGCATTTTAAAAGTATGAGCCGTGGTGTGTTAGATACACGGGATTTGATTTATTTTCTGAGTATAGCCGCTTTCTTTATCATTCTAACTAAGCTAAATATAAAATCCTATAAGCGATGATTATAACCCCAGTTTTAGTCATAGCAATGCTTGTAGTTTTTATACTACTGTTTTTGTTTTTAAACACAGTAGATAAAAGGAAATGGCTTACCATACTTATTAGTCTTGTGTTGACCCCATTTGTGTATTTTTATTTGGTATATCCATTTATAAATATTGTAAGCAGTTACCATCATCAAAAGTATTTTAACGCTGAAGCTTGGGTAGAAAAACCTGCTTTGCGTTACGAATTAATAGACCACACCATTGAAAGTGACACCTTGATTGGCTTATCCAAAGCCGATGTTGAAGGCCTCTTGGGAAAGCACGAGTGGTTATCTTGGGATGATGCCAAAAAGCAACATGACGAAAATCGCTGGAATTATGGTTTGGGTATTGAACCAGGAGCTTTCAATGACCAAAAGAATAATATTGAGATCACCTTTAAGGCAGATACAGTTTTTGCGCTAAGAACCTATAAAGAACCTATAACATTCGATGCTGAAGAATAAGAAAAATAGTATTATAGTTGTTGTCACTGTTGTTATCTTAATAGGAATCAACCTTCTGAGCAATTCAGTATATCAGCGCTTTGATCTTACGGAAGATGGACGTTATACGCTATCCGAAACTTCAGAGACGATTGTAGAATCTGCTGAATCGCCACTCATCATTGATGTGTTTTTGGAAGGAGACCTACCCGCTGAATTTAGATTACTTCAAACTGAAATAAAACAGCTTATTGAAGAATTTCAGACAATCAACCCAAGGATTAAAGTCAATTATATAGATCCACTCGAAGATGAAGCTACGCGTGAGCGAAACATCCAGGAATTGACACGTAGTGGATTAGAACCCTACGTCAATAGTCAACAAGTAAGTGGCAAGGTAACACAAGAACTCATTTTTCCATGGGGATTTGCCAGTTATGGAGATGAAACCGTAAAAATTCCATTCTTAAAAAAGAGTCTTACAGTAGATTTACAGGGACAAATTGTTAATTCCATTCAGCATTTAGAATATGCTTTTGCAGATGCGTTCAACAAGATTATTAAACCAAAAACCAAAAAAATTGCAGTTTTAAAAGGCAATGGGCAATTAGACGATATTTATGTGGCTGATTTTTTAACCAGTGTAAAGGAAAACTACAATATTGCTGCATTTACTTTAGATAGCGTATCGACAAATGCAGTAGGAACTTTAAAAAAGCTCAAGGAGTTTGATTTAATTATATCTGCCAAACCAACACAACCGTTTACAGAAGAAGAAAAATTGGTTTTAGATCAATTTACAATCAATGGTGGTAAAAGTCTTTGGTTAACGGAATCCATTATTATGGAACAGGATAGCCTTCTTAATCCAACAGGAAGTTCCGTGACTATAGCGAGAGATTTAAACTTAAATGATTTTTTCTTTAAGTACGGAGTTCGCATCAATCAAAACTTAGTAAAAGACCTCTACTCCGCCCCAATAACCTTGGCCTTTGGTGAAGGGACTAATGCTCAATTTCAACCCGTACAGTGGCAGTATTCACCATTGGGAACTGCAAATCCAAACCATCCTATTTCAAACAATCTTAATATTATAAAATTCGATTTTACAAGTCAGATTGATACGCTTAAAAACGGCATTTCAAAAAAAGTATTGGTGCACTCTTCAAGTAAGACACAACTTGTGGGACCACTACAATCAGTAAGCCTACCAGGGCCAAATCAAGATTTGGATGAAGCTAATTACAACGGTGGTTCACAAAATTTAGCTGTTCTATTGGAAGGTGAATTTACAAGTGTTTATGACAAACGTATCTTACCTTTTCAGCTAAAGG
Organism: Winogradskyella sp. A3E31; assembly: GCF_046720935.1. Taxonomy (NCBI): domain Bacteria; kingdom Pseudomonadati; phylum Bacteroidota; class Flavobacteriia; order Flavobacteriales; family Flavobacteriaceae; genus Winogradskyella; species Winogradskyella sp. A3E31. The sequence goes on along the minus strand of NZ_JBHNWH010000005.1, from coordinate 37,027 downwards.
ATTTTAAGTCAACAGGCATATCATCAAAAATGGTGGTTATTGCTGATGGTGATGTCATAAAAAATGAAGTATCTCGCAATAGACCGTTACAATTAGGCTTTGACCGCTTAACGGGTCGTTCGTACGGCAATAAGGAGTTCCTTTTAAATACAGTGAATTACCTTTTGGATGACTCCGGACTTATAAACATTCGTTCTAAAGATGTTAGTGTCGCCTTTTTGGACACTGAACGTATTGAAGATGAGAAAACAAAATGGCAGTTTATTAACATTGTTATTCCATTACTTTTACTCGCTGCTTTTGGATTTGTTTTTAATTATTTAAGACAAAGAAAATACACTTAACCGGATTAAGAATTTATACTCTGAGTTTACGGCTTTGAAAGTAATTTATTGTTAATAAGTTTGTTTTACAAAACCCTAGTATTAAGATATATTTGTAGTAGGATTTGGTAAGCTATACGGTAGCCAATTCTTAAAAAAACTAAACTATTTGACGGTAAAACCGTCTAGCCATTAAACTATTTAACAATAACGGATGAAATTTATAGTATCGAGCACGTATTTACTAAAACAGCTTCAGGTTTTAGGCGGAGTTATAAACAACAGCAATACGCTTCCAATTTTAGATAATTTCCTTTTTGAATTAAAAGAATCGACGTTAACCGTTTCTGCTAGTGACTTGGAAACGACCATGTCTTCTACCCTAAACGTAGAGAGTGATTCTGAAGGAAGTATCGCTTTACCAGCAAGATTATTGTTAGATACTTTAAAAACATTCCCTGAGCAGCCCTTGACCTTTGTTGTTGAAGATAACAATACGGTTGAAATTAGCTCTAACCACGGTAAATACGCCTTGGCTTATGCTGATGGTGCTGAGTTTCCTAAAGCAATTGCTTTAGAAGACCCAAGTACGACAACGATAATGGGAGATATTTTGGCCACAGCCATCAGTAAAACCATTTTTGCAGCTGGTAATGATGATTTGCGTCCTGTGATGAGTGGTGTATTCTTTCAATTTTCTCAAGATAATTTAACCTTTGTTGCAACCGATGCTCATAAGTTGGTAAAATATACGAGAGAAGATGTGTCTGCTACTGAAGTTGCAGAATTTATTATGCCAAAGAAGCCTCTTACACTTTTAAAAGGAATTTTGGCAGGAAGCGAAGATGATGTTCTTATTGAGTATAATGACTCTAATGCTAAATTCATCTTTGAAAATTCCGAATTGGTTTGCCGATTAATTGATGGTAAATACCCGAATTACGAAGCGGTAATTCCAAAGGAAAATCCTAATAAGTTAGTTATTGATAGAACACAGTTTTTAAACTCTGTGCGTCGTGTCAGTATATTTTCTAACAAAACAACGCATCAAATTCGTTTAAAGATTGCTGGTGCTGAGCTTAACATTTCTGCAGAAGATATAGATTATAGCAACAAAGCAGAAGAGCGTTTAACTTGCGATTATCAAGGTGATGATATGCAAATAGGCTTTAATTCTCGCTTCTTAACTGAGATGATTAACAATCTCGGTTCAGAAAATGTACAACTCGAAATGAGTTTACCTAACAGAGCAGGGATTTTAACTCCAACTGACGGTTTAGATGATGGTGAACAAGTGACCATGCTCGTAATGCCAGTAATGCTCAATAGTTAAAACGACACTAGTTTTTTATAGTAAAGCCCAACTTTTTGAGTTAGGCTTTTTTTGTACAGAAAATTCAACTGTCACAAATATTAACTATCTTTCAATTAACTAACTTAAAAACTTTTCAAATGAACAAAACAATTAAAACCATTTTGTTGGTCGTTGGCGTCATCTTAATTGCCTACGGAATTTATAAAGTGGTATCGCCAGAAGCATCAGTAAGCATAGGCGATTTCGGAATTGAAGCACAAGATAATAACGATGCCTATATTACTATTGGCTTAGGGGTCTTGGCTTTATTAGGAAGCCTTATCGCTGGCAAAAAATAGTGTTCTATGAAAGCGTTATTCAAAATTTTTATTCTTTGCGCCTTGTTCTGGGGGTGTAAAACCGAAACAACAGAACCCGTAATGGATGACACCAAAGAGGAAGGACTATTGGTATCAGAATACCACGATCCCTCTGCACATGATGACCAGTTTACTGGAGGCATCAAAATGATTCCAATAGAAACACCAAAAGGCACATTTAATGTTTGGACCAAGCGTATAGGAAACAACCCAAAGATTAAAGTACTGCTATTGCATGGTGGCCCGGGAGCGACCCATGAGCTTTACGAATCTTTTGATGGCTATTTTCCTCAAGAAGGTATAGAGTATTACTATTATGATCAATTAGGATCTTATTATAGCGATCAACCGGACGACCTTTCACTTTGGGAATTAGATCGCTTTGTTGAAGAAGTAGAACAGGTACGTGTTGCCTTGGGACTAAACAAAGATAATTTCTATCTGTTTGGTCAGTCTTGGGGTGGTATTTTAGGCTTACAATATGCTTTAAAATATCAAGATAACTTAAAAGGACTAATCATTTCTAATATGGTACCCTCCATCCCTGATTACCAAAAATACTCTGAAGATGTATTAGCACCACAATTACCAGAAGACATATTAAAGGAAATTATGGATTTTGAGGAACAAGAAGACTATTCTAACGAGCGCTATTTGGATTTAATTGTTAATAATTATTACACCAAGCACGTCATAAGAATGCCTGTAGATCAATGGCCAAATTCAGTCAATAGAACCTTTGCACATTTAAACCCTGATGTTTATGTTACCATGCAAGGCCCGAGTGAGTTTGGTATTAAAGGAGATGCTCGGCTTAAAAACTGGGATGTTAAGGATCGACTAAGTGAAATTACAGTACCTACATTAACTATTGGTGCTCAATATGATACCATGGATCCAAAGCAAATGGAATGGTTAGCCAATGAAGTACAAAATGGACGCTACTTACATTGTCCTAATGGTAGTCATTTATCACAATACGATGATCAAGAGCATTTCTTTCCAGGATTGATTGACTTTTTAAAAGATGTTGATGCAGGAGAAGAGTTATAAACCAACCCTTACTAACCAAAAAAAAACAAAAAACGCTCATCCTAACGGTGAGCGTTTTTATTTACCTCATTAATAAAATAACTAACTAACAAAATTAAGAGATAATGGGTAATATGGTGTTTCTTTATTGCTTGCTTTTATAGCATTGATAATAGGTAGAACAAAAGATACAATACCTAATAGGATTAGTAATAGAATCCCTAATCCAAATAAAAGGATCAATGGGATGCAGATTATAGCATAAACAATAAGGCTCAACTGAAAGTTAATGATAGCCTTTCCATGGTCATCCATCTCTTCTACCTTGTCTTTTTGTGTTGCCCAAAGAATCAATGGCACTATTAGTCCACCAAAACCTGTTAAGCAAGTCAATAATTGAGCTAAGTGTGTGATAACCAATAATTGGTTGTCTTCTCTCTTTAATGTATAATAATTTGATTCCATGCCTATTGGACGATCTGTTTTTTTTTTTGTTACATAAAAAATATAAAAATTTATTTAGAAAAAAGAATTTGAGTACTTTCAACAGCTGTAACCGACTTATGAAATTATCGACTCCCTTTCTTCTAATTATTCTGTTTAACCTCTGTGGTGCCCAAACTGTAGAGCAAAAACCTGTTTCTTTTGACTTTTCTCCATTTTACGGCACCATCATGGAACACAATCCAGATATTTCTCATCTTATAACCGATCATCCAACAGGTTTCATTTTTAGTTATAATCGAAAAACTTATGGCTTTAATGAGTGGGAACGTCGTTACAATTACCCGGATTGGGGGTTTTCTATGACCTACCAAGATATGAAGAATGAATACTTGGGTGAGAATATTGGATTATATAGCCATTTTAATTTTTACTTCTTAAATCGAAGCCTAATGTTTAGGATTGGCCAAGGTATTGCCTATACATCAAATCCGTATGATAAATACGACAACTATATCAATAATGCTTATGGTTCTAGTTTGCTAAGTTCTACTTACATTATGTTCAATTACACCAAAGAGAATATTTTTAAAGGATTTGGACTGCAGGCTGGGATGACCATTATTCATTATTCCAACGCCAATGTAAAAGCCCCAAACAATAGTACAAATACGTTTGCCTTTAGTATTGGCGCAAACTATGTGTTGGATGCAGAGGAATTCCCTGATTATATTCCAGAAGGAGAACGCACTAAATATAGTGAACCTATAAAATATAATGTTGTATTTAGAAGTGGAGTCAACGAAAGTGATATTGTTGGTAGTGGGCGTTTCCCTTTTTACACCTTTTCTGCCTTTGCAGACAAGCGTATCAATCATAAAAGCACACTATTGGCAGGAACAGAATTGTTTGTTGCTCAATTTCTTAAGGAATATGTAAAGCATCAATCCATTGCCTTCCCAGAATCTGGTATTACAGCAGATCAAGACTATAAGCGTTTAGGGCTGTTTGTGGGACACGAATTGCGTTTTAATAAAGTTGCTTTTATAACACACTTAGGGTATTATGTGTACTACCCTGTAGATTTTGAAGGTCGATTGTATAATCGATTAGGCTTGAAAAGGTATTTTTCAGATAAAATATTTGGTGTGGTTAATGTACATTCACACGGAGCCAAAGCTGAAGCCGTTGAATTTGGAATAGGTTTGAGATTATGAAGAAATTGATATATATACTTACCGTCATTGTCTTTTTTGGATGTAATTCTGAAAACAGTTTAGATTGTTTTCAAACTGCAGGGGAAACAATTCAAAAATCTTTTGATCTTGAATCATTTTCAAAAATTGTAGTGTTTGAACGTGTCCAGCTTATTATTTCACAAGGGCCACAATCGATACTATTAGAAACAGGTGAAAATCTTGAAAACGATATTTCTATAACCGTTAGCAATGACCAACTCGTCATTAAAAATGATAACGCTTGTAACCTTGTACGAGATTACGGTATCACAAAGGTTTTTGTCTCCACTCCTACTCTTACTGAAATTAGAAACAGTTCTGGATTAACAGTATTAAGTGAAAACACGTTGAATTTTCAAGATTTAAGTTTAATCTCTGAGGATTTGGAAGAAGAAGATGCTTTCCACACCGATGGTGATTTTGACTTGGACCTCAATGTTGAAAACCTCACCATTACACAGAATAATCTAAGTAATTTCTTTCTTCGAGGAAATGTAACGAATTTAGATCTCAACTTTTTGTTTGGAGATGCCCGTTTTGAAGGTCGTAACTTTATTGTAGAACATGCAGATGTGTACCACCGTGGCACTAATGACATCATCATTAATCCACAACAATCACTAACTGGTCAATTGTTAAGTACTGGTGATATGATTGTCACCAACACTCCTCCAATAGTTGATATGGAAGTGCTATACACAGGGCAAGTTATCTATGAGTAAGTTCTACTCAACATCATTTAAATCCCAATTGTATTCAATATAATTGATTGTTGCTCCAGGATTAATTTTCGTTTCAGAATACTGATTAATGTAATCAATAATTGTTTCTGAGTGTTGAAGGAAGTCACTTTTATACCACTTAAAAATCTCTGACAATTCAGCTTTATTTGAAGAAATAGCATTCTTTTCTGAGTTAATAAACTCCGTTGCTGCTTGGTTCATCAATTCTTCGACATTTTCAGCCGTATATGCATCTCTCATCAATTTAGGACAAGAAAACGAGGCACAATTAATGGCGAAATGAATACGAGGTTCGTTCATTTTTTGTAGAATCCCTTTTTCGATATCAGCTAAAGAAAATTCTTTATCGCCAATAAATATAAAGTTCTTTAAAAATGGTGAAATGGTAGCATCGACATCCTTAATGCTTTTCACAGGATAATTGTCCACAATAAGCTTAATGGTGTTTGCATTATAGACATTAATATAATAGGCCAATAATTCTTCAATACTCCATTCGTTATTAGGCACCTGTTTACTTAAGTAATTGATATAGTCATTTAGTTTGTCACTATCCTCTTTAAAATCCTTGTAGTCTACTAACCCATCACCTTCGACGTTAGCTTTAAGTAAATCATCCCAAGCTGAATGGTCTAACTTGTTTTCAATTTTATCATTATAGGACGTGTCATTTACCTTCTTTACGGTTAATCCATTAGACGATACACAAGAGGTTACTAAAACTATGACTAAGCAAAATAGGAGATGTTTCATTTCTATGTTTTTTACAATATACTTACGAAAATGATTGTTTAGTGGTTCTTTTGCCAAGAACCTTACCCCAAAAGCAAAAAGAGTCTAAACCCTAACGCTTAAACTCTTTTCTGTTGAATTAATCAGCATTTAATTACTTCTATAACTCACACGACTTCTTGTACAAGGACAATTACTGATATCGCGTAAGAAATTCAATCCTATAGTTACCACATGTGTACCTGAGTTATAACCAGATAAATCATTTGTTGTTACTTGATATGCATATCCGAAATAAAATATAGATTGGCTAAAACCTACCATTGGTCCTACATTTAATGGTTTAAGTAACTGATCGTTTAAGAATCGGTACGAAACACCTCCCCAGAAATAGTTGTCATTTCTTCCATATTTTCTAAACTTAAAGTTTAAATCAGTACTAGATCGGCCATCACTAGCAAACAACTGATAGAAAATAGAAGGCTCGTATTCTATACCTCGTTTTCTTCTATCACCCATGGTATAACCTGCATAACCTTGAAAGTTGAACAGCAAGTTTGGTTCAAATTGTCTTTCATTCTCATCAATTTTCTTATCAATGATGTTATTGGCATTGAAACTCAACCAGAATCCCTTATTTCTATACAACAGTCCTGCATCAAAGTTAGAATTCGTTGTCCGTCTATCATCAGTTACATAAGGGTCTATCGTCGGGTTTTCGTAAGTTGTATTAAAATTATTGATATCTATTCTGAAATTATTCACGTTAAAGGATAAACCAAGTGAAAGATATTGCTCAGATTTTTCATCCAATATTAAATGATGTGCAAATGATAATTTACCACCAGTTTGAATGGTATTTCCATTTCTGTCATTATACAGAGAAATACCTAATCCAGATCGGTCTGCAATTCTCACATCTGCATAAAGTGATTGATTATCAGGTGCTCCTTTTATGCCTACCCATTGGGTCAGTCCATTTGCACGTATCTTGAGGTTGTCACCAATACCTGCGTAGGTTGGAGATACCACAAAATTGTTATCTGCCAAGTATTGCGTAAATACTGGTAGGTTCAGCTCTTGTCCATAACTATTACCAATAGCCAAAAGACAGAATGAAGTCATGAGGGTCTTTATAATTTTTGTTTTCATCTTAGTGTTGTACATAGCTATTAAATTAGTTATCTATAAAGCGTAAAGTGTCCGACAAAATCACGCTGATCAACAGTATCATTAAGCCTTACAACATACCAATAGTCACCCGTTGGCAATTCTTTACCATCGTATTTACCGTCCCACTTTTCATCTACATTTAAAGTGGCAATCTTACGACCATAACGATCGAAAATATCAAAAGTCAAATCTCTGTATTGATCGGCACATCCTGGTCCCCAACCATCTAAAACACCATCGCCATTAGGTGTAAAGTAGTTAGGGATGCAGACGTCCACATATTCAAAGAATCCAGAAGCTGAGGCCACACAACCGTTACTATCAGTAACAGTCACAGTATAATTTCCAGATTCATAAATGATAAATATGTTTGTAGTGCCATAAGATTCTCCATTAAGTGAATACTCGTAAATACCAGTACCACCAGTTGCAATGGCTATAATCTCATTAAAGTGATCACCTTCCTGAAGTCTGATTTCAAGAGGCTCATACGATTCTATATCGAAAGGTTCTGTACGTTGGATACATCCATTTGTGTGTCTCACATCCACGTAATGGCCAACTCCCGGAGGTACATCATTAAATGTATTGCTCGTTTGATATGGCCCACCATTTAGTGAGTAATCTAAATCCGCAGGATCATTACTTTCGTCCGTTAGCACAGTAACCGTATTGGTCGATAGATTGTTAACACATGAAAATTCTACAATCGCTTCAGGGTTAATGGTTACAGCTGGTGGGAACGTGATATTCCATTCAGACTCACAGCCTTGTGCGTCTCTAACAAAAACAACGTGGTCTCCGCCGGATAGTCCCGTAAACGTGAATTGGGTTTGGGTAGCAGTTCCTGTTGTATATGTACCGTTGATATCATCCAAAGCAACACTATATGGCAAGGTTCCACCAGAAATTTCAATTGAGAATTCGCCATTCATATCCCCTTCACACACTTCTGGGAACATTGAATTTGGTACGATGCTTAATATAACAGGGATAGCGTCATTAATAGTGACATCAATAATCTCATAACACCCTAATTCATCTTGAACAATAATCTGGTAATCGCCAGGCGCTAAATCATCAAACACAGGCTCTTCAAAGAACTGGTCCATTTGAGGCGAAATCGCATATTTGATAATACCAGTTCCACCAGAAGCGTTTACAGTGATAATACCATCGTTACTACCAGTACAGGTAATATCATTAGTCGTGAAATTGACTAACAGCGGAGCACTTGGCTCAGTAATGGTAACTTGTTCAGAAGTATAATCACAATCTCCACTTTCAACATAAACCTGGTAAGTACCTACAGGCAATCCTGTAAATACACCCGGACTATCTTGAGTAGCACCAGGGATGTCAGTACCAGCACCATCCTGTAAGGTATACACATAGTTACCAAGACCTCCTTGCGCTTCTGCAACAATGACACCTGTACTATCACCAGCACAATTGATTGTTGAATTGGTTGTATCTAATTCTAACGTTAATGGCTCTAATTCTTCTACTTCAATGGTATTGGAAGCATTAGAAGTACATCCGTTAGCATCTCTGACATAATACACATGTGTACCTGGCTGTACGCTAAAGGTCACTGAACTTGTAAATGTTCCAAGTGTTGTCGCAAAGTTTTCAGTATCACTATAGGAATATGTTCCTGTACCACCTGTAGCACTTAATGTCAGCGTTGCATCCGTTAAACACGAAGGTGTTGATGCTAATACTAAATCCACTTCAATTGGCGAAGGTTCAGTAATCGTAATATCTACAGAATTGAAAATACAATTATAGCCATCAGTAACATCTACATTATAAGTTCCTGCACCCAAACCAGTAAATACTGGAGAGGTTTGTGGTCCAGAAGAACTTACTACTGGCGACAATGTATTTAATGTATAGGTGTAATTTGTCCCCTGGCCACCTGTAACATTACTAATTGTAATTGTTGCATCAGTATCTCCATAACACGCTAAAGTTGTTGTACTTGGCGTCACCGTTGCATTTATTGGTGGTGGAATACTTAATATTACATTCTCAGAAGCAATACAGCCTTCAGCATCTCTTACATTAACCGTATAAGAACCAGCAGACAAGCCAGTAAATGTACCATTAGGTGAGTATGCTACTGTTGCAGCACCTGTTAACTCGTATTCATAATCTCCCCATCCTCCACTTGCAACAGCAGTGATTGTACCACTATCATTATCACAAGTCACGCTAGAAGTCTCTGTTGCTGTTAAGCTTAAAGCTTCAAAAGGTGATGAAATAATTACTGTTTCAGTTGCTGAACAGAATGGACTAGCTGTTTCTGTAACGACAACAGTATATGTTCCAGATTGTAATCCAGTTACTGTTTCTGGGTTAGTTGATGTATCTGCAGCAACAATTCCGGTTACAGAAGTATTGGTGCTATCAAAGACGTCATAGGTATAAGGTCCTGTGTATCCGTTTATGGTCATTTCAAATGACCCTGAATTATCTCCAAAACAGACCACCGCTGTCGGAACAGTCGTAAACGTCAATGGCACAGCTTCAGGAACAACAATCTCTACAACATCGGTACAAGAGGTTACTGTATCTGTCATTGTGATGGTATATGTTCCCGCTGGTACACCAGAGATAACGTTACCACTAATACTTATTGAAGCTGGATTAGGACTTATGCTATAGCTATAAGAACCAGATCCACCACTCGGTGTCAAGGTAATTTCACCGTCATCATTGTTACAACTTGGTAACGCTGTGACTTCTGGAATTAAATCTAATGGTGCTAAAATATCAACAGTCACTAAGTTACCACAGCCATTAGCATCACTAACCTCTATGGTATGACTTCCTGAAGCTAAGTTTGTAATGGTAAACGGAGCTGTCATTGCCTGAAATGCTCCACCATCAATACTATACGTATATGGTCCTACACCAGGTGAAGTCATTGTGACATCAATTTCAAATCCACCTTCAATTGCAGTACATTGATTAGTAGTTGAAGCTGCTATAAAAGGCTCTGGGTCAATTGAGATGGTTTCATTTAGTCTTACTTCACAACCATTGGCATCTCTAACTACAATGTCCCAATTCGTTCTTATGCTAGGATCTAAATCGATAACGTTGTTTGGTCCAAAATCAGCTGGTGTCGGAACAAATCCTGGAGCTCCAACTGCATATTCATAAGGTCCAGTACCACCAGTCGTTGTTAAGGTAATTTGCGCATTAGTATTACAATTTGCATTTTCAATATCGGCAACAACAGATGATAAAGGTTGTACAGGTTGTGTAATCTGAAATGGTCGCGACACAGTACACAATGTGCCGTCAGATTCTCTAACAAATAGTGTATATGTACCAGCAGGCAAACCTGTTATAGTGTCACTTACTGGTGCTCCTGTAAGCCCTGTAATAATGCCATTCTGAGCAGGAACAATTGGCATATTAGTCAACTGATCCCTGACTTCATAATATAAGGATGTTACTGAAGCATCGTAATTAGATACCGTGAAACTTACGGTTCCATCACTATCACCAAAACAATTTACATCCGAAGTGGTTAGTGGATCAATTTGTATCGCAGAAATCGTTGGTGTCGTCACTTCAACAATAGAATAACATCCACCACCATCAATCACTTGAAATTGGTAAGTTACCCCATGATCTAACCCATTAAATGTATGGGTTGTTGAAGGTGTTGGTCCAAATGATGTCGCAGGCTGACCAAAAATAGAATAGGTAAATGGGCCAGTCCCCGAAACAACTTGAAGGTCAACAAATGCACCCGTAGCACAAGAGCCCGTAGACGCATTGCCAGTGACATTGATACTTGGTGGTGTTTCAATTCTTACTGGAGCACTACTATATTCGCAACCACTAGCATCAGTAATAGTCACGAAATAATCTCCAAAGTCAAGACCAGAGAAGGTATACGTTGTAGCACTCGTTGAATTTGTAGCTACTTGTGTAAAGGTATTATCATATAAAGTATATGCAAACGGTGCTACACCTCCTGAATTTATGGTTACATCCAAACTACCTAGCACAGTAGGGTTACATTGTATTGGGTTACTAACAATAGACACATCAATAGGTAATGGATCTACCAAAGTAACTGAGCCTGAAACAGTACATTCCAGACTATCCATTACGACGTAATCATAAGTTCCAGCTGGTAATCCACCAAAAATAGTAGTAGAGACAAACGTTGCTCCGCCATCAATACTATAGGTAAATGGTGCCTGCCCTGTTAGACCTGTTAAGGTAATTGACCCATCATTATCTCCATTACATGTTGGATCTGAAGAACTAAGGTTAGCTGTCACAGCTACGGGATCGGTTATGGTAACTATACCTGTTTGTGCAGTACACCCTATATCATCAGTCACTTCAAACTGATAATCACCAGCAGTTGGTGTTGTAAATGTGAATGTGTTTCCACTTACAGTTACTGTTCCAGAACCTTGGATTAAGGTCACAGTATAATGTGGAAAACTTCCAGATATAATTCCTGATATTACAGCATCTGGTGATGCCGTACAATCCAAGTCTTTATCTAATACAACATTAACCGTTAATGGTGGTAATGGTGCAATAGTATACGATTCTATATACGTACAATCATTAGCATCTCTAACTTCAAAAGTGTAGGTTCCGGGTGCCAAACCTGAAAATGTGTTTGATGCCTGGTAACCTATTGCTGCTGATGCTGGAGCAATGATCTGGTAGTCGTAAGGTGCTGAACCACCTGTTACACTTGTTATTGTTACATCCGACGTATTAGAAGGACAGGTAATTGGTGTTTCACTGAATGTCATGTCCGTGATTGGCACCAATTGATCTATAGTTATTGTCCCTGCTATAAAAGAACAATCATTTGCATCTTGAACAGTAACGGTATAGGTGCCTGGTGTTAATCCTGAAAAACTATTTCCAGGTTGAAAATTAACCCCATCAATACTGTAGTCATAAGGTGCTGTACCTCCGGTAACCCCCGTAACGGTAATTGTAGCGTCACTTGTACAGGTATAAGGAGCAGATATGGCTGCCGACCCTGTTATAGGGTCTGGAGCAGTAATAGTTACTAATATTGGTGCTGTGGTACATGGCTGTGGGCCAGTTGTATATTCTACGACAACATCATAATCTCCTGCTGGTAAACCAGTAAATACTGGTGAATCAAAGAATGTAGCGCCATTATCTATACTATACCTCACAGTATTTCCATTGGCATTGGTCACATTGACTGTAATACTACCATCATTTGAATCTGGACAACTTATATCTGTGTGGTTGACATTAAAGTCTGGCTCTTCAATAGCTTCAACGGTAATTGATGTTGTGGCACTACAACTATTAAAGTCATAAACCGTAATGTCATAAGTTCCAGGATCCGTAACAGGATAAACTGGAGTATCCTGTGAAACCGTAGTACTATTGATAAAGTATGTGTATGGTGGTGTTCCACCTTCAGGATAAATAGTTATTTCCCCATCTGTACATGTCAATGGCACAGTTAATGCAGCCGTTACAGATAATTCTGGTGGCTGTATTATTTCTATATCTTCAGTATGAAAACAACCATCATCCGTACTGACTTCTACTGTATAAGTACCAGGATTAAGGTTAGCAAACGTATAGTCACTATCTGGTGTTGGGCCAACACTATTTACCAATGTTCCCCCTTCATAAATACTGTAATAGTATTGTGGCAAGGCGTCATTAACTGCTAATATTATTGTCCCTTGATCATCGTAACAAACTGGTTGAATAACAGTTGATGTTACATTAAAATCACGTAATCTGATATAAACTTCTGGAGTTTCAAAAATACATGGGTTAGTATTTACCCCTATTTGACGGATATAAACCGTATAAAACCCAGGAGTGTTTACAGTAAACACATTAGATGTTTGCCATGGGCCGTTTGGATCTAAACTATACTCATATCCTGATGGTACTCCCCCAACAGTAATCTGTCCTGGTGTTGTACATAGAATATCATTCGCAGTAACCGTTGGCTCTAATAGGTTTGTATAAACGTTAAAATAAAAGATGTTGAAACAACCACCTGGATAATTTATCACTAATCTAAACTGACCAGCTGTATCTGCAACAAAATCTGGACCAGTACCAACTTGGTTCCATGTACATGCATCATTTTCATTAGCACAATCATCAACACCAACTGGTGGACAACTGGTTTCATCTAATTGTTCCCATATAATGGAAACCGCATCACTAATACCAGTAAAAATTTCACGCTCATCATTGGCACCACATAAAAAGATAAGTGGTAACTCTTTTCCATCGTTTGGACAAATTACAACTTCATCCGCATAGGGAATGACTGGGTTGGTTAAATCACTACCATAAGTAATAACATTAAATATTTCTTCAATATCAAGACAATCTGCAATTGTTGAACCTGTAACATAATAGGTTCCTGTTTCTGTAGCCGTATAGGTTTGATTAGTACCAACAACTGGAGTACCAGTTGGACTCGTGGACCATGAATACGTATCGTATCCATCAGCAGCAGTTAAAGTAACACTGTCCCCACAAAGTATTTCTGTGTTTTCAAAATTACAGTTAGAAATATCTACAATAAAGTTTGTAGGCCCTGGTTCACCAAGACATTCTACCGTTGCAAAACTTCCTTCCTCTTCTATTACCGTTGGATTAATAACCCCTTGGTATGTTGCAAAAGCCTGATTTAAAATTTCATTACTACACGCTTGTGCTAAGTCATAACAATTTGGCACAACTTGTACACGAAGCCTAATAACAAACTCTGGATCATTAACTTCAACAGATTCATCAGGAACACTAAAAACAATAGTCCTTGTGCCAGGGTCATAAGACAATAAAGTTGCTCCACCTGCATTGGTTAAGTCAATGTCAGTAGCAGGGTCAAATATGATATTATCTGGAAGGATGTCCGTAATCGTGAAATTAGTCACATCATCATTACCTACATTTTGATAGGTAATTTCATAAAAAACAGTCTGACCTAAAACAACATCATCGCCGTCGATGTCGTTTCCGTTTTCGTCCAATACTATCTTTGTTAAGTCAATGTCTGGCGCAATAATATCTACTGCAAATGCCGTAAAGAAAGCAAATATTGGATCTGCTTGCCCTCTCGCTACCTGTAATCTAAAATCCCCATTGGTATCACCATTTCTAATAAATTCTGGTTCGGCGTTAAAAATTTCTAACATACCAGTATCATAGCCAAGTGTGTTTTGACTGAATGGATTTCTTGGATGTCCTACACCATTATAGTTTTCGATAACAGAACCGAAAAATTTGTTAGCTGATCTAAAAGGTGTGGTAACCTCCTTACCATTAATCTCTAATTTTGTTGCTCTTTTAGTTCTATCTCCATCTAAAGTCCCGTAAGCAAACTGCAAGTCAATTGGACCTGCTGGTGGTGTTGTAAACCCTGAAACAGGAACGGTCTCTTGGTGTCCGTCATAAATATGACTAAATCCATCATAAGTTGTAAATGACTTTGTATGTAGGTTAGGATCTTCGTAAATAACAACTAATGACCAACCAGCAGAAAGTCCTGTAGAATTATTAAAACCTAAACTCGAATTTATATCGGCCATGGTATAGGTTCCTTCAATATCCGTAAGCGTTTCCATTAAATCAGTGACTTCAGCAAAACATGCATAAGGTGTGTTTCCTGGTTCACCCGGTTCAGACACTATTGGGTTTACGATTGCATCATAAATCAACTCCCCATTGATATCGTTATATGTGGAACTACCTGGTAATTTAAATTTTACGTTGGTAATATCTGAACGATCACCACTCTGTAAAACAGCTCCCCAATATAATGCAGCATATGCAACTCGATAACACGTCGTTGGACTTCCATCTTCTTGTGGTTGAAGCACTAAGTCAGCACTACTAGAAGAAAACGTTGAAGTATCACCATCAATATCGATGTATTGCATATCGATGTCTTGGTTGTCCTGAGTTAAATCATTAAAATTTTGGTTGTCTTGCCCTAAGATAGTATTACCAATAACTAGCATACTACCCTTTACATTTACTTGTTTTCTAGGTGTAAATGGCTCATAGGTTTGAGCAAAAGTGCTTAGCCCAATTAGCGCAAATAAAACAACTAATGCAGTTTTTAAATAAGTAGGTTTTTTCATGGCGATCATATTTAAAATTTTCCTCTATTGGGGCTAAAGAGAAAAATCGATATTCATTCTATTTTTCAATTTTAATCATTGACATTTTATTGTTATATGGTCTATTACCTTTAGATTCCATAGCATTTGTGGCTTGTTCGATGCTACTAAACTTATCGTAATAGATATAATATTTACTCGTATTAACATCGAAGAAGAACGTAATATTCTTTCTACCTGATGCTACTACTTTTCTTAAAAAGTCGTCTCTTTTATTAGTATCACTATGTACAGCGATTACCATATAATATCCTTCATCTACATTCTGTACTCCTTTTAAGATTTTTATGTTGTTTCCTTGGTCTTCTCCAAAGTCAAAATCATTAACCGTAAATGGCTGCTCAGCTAGAGGGGTCGCTTCCCTAATTGCATTTAAGGTTGCCATATCTTTTGTAAAACGATCCTGCTCATTATCATAAGCTGCACGCTTAATTCTTCGCTTTCTTTCAAAATCAGTAGCTTCCTTAATAGTTTCAAGCTCATTTACTAAACTTTGCTTTACTCGTTTTGCTTCTTCTTGTTTTGCAACAAGGATTTGAATTTCGTTTAAATAAATGGTTCCGATTTCATCATTTGGATCAGAAACATTACGCTTTCGCTGTTCGTATAAATCTTGAAGTTCCTTCAATTTAGCATCTTGTACTTCAATAACATTTTCTAAGTCTAATTTTAGGGCTTCTAATTTTGCATTTTCAGCAGAAATACTCTTAAATGGTTTTGGGGCTTGGTAAATACCTTGCTCACTTAAATCATTTTCCTCTTTTAAATCGTTGAGATCTTGCTCACGAGATGCAACCGTTTTTTTTAGTTTTTCTAATAGTTCATCCTGCTTTTGTCCAGAGCTATCCGTTGATTGCTTCAGAGCTTTCATCGATAAAGCGATAGGATCTAATTGAATAGTGTCAATAGCCTTTTCTGCCTCTTCTTTTTCTTTTGCTGCTTGTTCTTCAGCTTGTTTCTGGGCTTCTAGCTCAGCAGCAGCTTTAGCTTCAGCTTCCAATCTTGCTTTTTCCTCAGCGTCTTGTTGCGCTTTTTCCTCAGCTTCTTTTCTTGCTTTTTCTTGGGCTTCCTGTTGAGTTCTTAGTTCTGTAGCACGCTGTTCGGCTTCTTCAGCATCCTTCTTTGCCTTTTCTTCAGCTTCTTTTTTGGCCTGTGCTGCTCTTTCTGCCCTAATCTTGGCTTGAGCTTCTGCTTTAGCTTTAGCAGCTGCCTCAGCTTTAGCCATCTCTTCTGCTCTAAGCTTTGCCTCTTCTTCGCGTTGTTTTCTTAAAGCCTCTACTTCTTCCTGAGCTTTTAATCTATCTGCTTCAGCTTTTGCCTTAGCCTCTTCTTCAGCTTTTTCTTTTTCTTCTTCTGATACTTGCGCTAATCGTCTTCGTTCAGCAACTCTCTCAGCGATACGAGCTCTGGTAGCCTCATCTGATGGCGACGAGTTTACTTTTCGTTTAGCTTTAGGAAATATTGAAGTCACTTCGTCTTCATCGCTATAATTATAGCGTTGTTTATTTTTGAATCTATAGGCCAATGTGATTTCATGTGATGGTCCAAAATCAACCAGATTGCCTAGTCCTTTTTCATAATTATACTCGATTGCAATTTGATTTGTAAGGTGAAGACCTAAGCCTGCAGAAGCACCAAACAGTGTATTGTAACCAACTTGTCCCCAAATTCCTTTGGGAACCATAAGCATTACTATACCTGAAAGCACAGTATTGTCTTGTTTAAATTCTGACCTAATAAAACCAGTAAACTTTGCTTGGTCAAAAAAGCCTCGGCTAGACATATACCCTGTGTACATTATGTGTGCCTGAATGGCTCTCTCAGGATCTTCTTCAACCATTTTAGAAGCACTAATGTTATAGAGTGCAAAATTCTTTAAGGTTAATCCGAAATCGAAGAATGTAGTCCCGTAATTAATTCCCGGGTTAAATGTCATTAAGAAATTCGATTCTATGTTTTGCAACGATGGGTCAGGTGTATTGGTAATAACGTTTCCATCATTTATTCCACTAGAGTACGCACCAAGATTTGCACCGAAGGTTAAATTACTATCTCTATCCAAAACAACATTGTAAGCATAATTTAGAACACCTCCAAAGTTGGTCAACACTCCATAGTTTTGTTGAAACAAACTAATGCCGAAGCCCATATTTTCATTTAAACGACCAGAATATCCAAATAAATAGGTATTTGGATTGGTTTCAAACTGTACCCATTCCATTTTATTTGTAAAGTTGATGTGCTTATTCTGTTCCCTCACAAAACTGAATGTCGGGCTAATAGCAAACTTGTTAAACTTTAGTGAATTACGCACAGGCAGATTAAACGACATAACTCCATCCTGTTGGGAATGGAGTGTTTGTATTAAAAACAGTAGTATGACGATATGTAATAAATACTTGGTCATTTAATTTATCAAGGTTATAGAACCTTTCTTTGTTTCGTTGTTTTGAGTGGTTATTATATAGTAATATATGGGGTTAATGTCTTTTATAGTCGGTGGGCTTTCTGGCCAATTGTTCAAATAATTGGTTGTCTCAAAAACCACCTTACCTTGAGTGTTTAATATTTTAATTTCAGTATTAGTGCCTTCGACATAGGCTTGCGGAATCACCCAAGTATCGTTAATTCCATCACCATTAGGGCTTACAATATTTGGTATTTGTTCCACATCAGGAAAAGGTTCTGTAACATTGAATATAAATTCATCGGATGCGATACAGCCAACCGTTTGATTGACCACTGCTCGATAGCTACCGATTTGAGTAACTTCATAAGTGTTTAATGTTTCGCCAGAAATTAGAGAACCGTTTAAATACCATTCAAACTCAGGGCTATTGGCATCTGTAGTTACTGTCACCATCATGGTTTCCCCTTCATTCAACACATTATTTTCTTGTACATCAATAGTGCTTTCAAAACCACTGTTGTCTAAATCTATAGAGGCGTTGGTTGAACAGCTTCCTAAGTTAATGTTTACAGAAAATACACCTGACTCATCCGTTATGTACATTTGATCTGTTGCCCCAGCAATTTCAGCACCATCCTTAAACCATTGGTAGCTCTCAGCATTTATAGTACTTAACGTTGTTGGACCATCGGTAGAACAGTATGGGTTTCCGTTACTAGAGTTAATTCCGACTTCAGCACCAGAACCTGCTTCACTTACCGTTACTCTGTTAGAAAATGAATTCGATGTACATGTGCCATAATTGGTTTCAACAAAATAAGTTCCAGATTGGCTTACTAGTAGTGATTCACCTTCAGAAACAAACGTTGAAGTAGTCTCAGTGACTTCTTTATACCAGTTAAATGTTAATGAAGGATATTGTAACGGAGAGTCATTATCTGGCCCGCCAGGATTATCGATGGTTAGTAAATAGCTTCCACCAGAACAATAAATAGCATTACCAATAAGATTATTAATAGTAAAAGGTGTATCCTGAACCTTATAATACGCTGGGAAGGAAATAGATCCCGTACTAGTTGCAGCAGGAGCTGTACTTTTAATTCTCAACTTATAGTTTTCGCCTGCGACATCTGTTGGAAATGAAAAACTTACAGTTGCTGGAGAACTTGTGATTTCTCCTTGAGCAGATGTGTAAATTGTAGTTCCGTTTGAAAAGCTACCGTCAACATCAGACAATTCAATACTAAATTGGTTACTGGCTTCTACACCTGTACTAGACGAAAAAACAAACGTAAGATTATAAGTATTAAACGACGGACTTGCACAAGCCTGACTAAAACCTAAGGTCGGCGTACTAATGACCATCTGAGCTTTTGTACGCTCAGTAAATAGTAATAGGCCAAAAAGACATAAGTAGGTTAAAGTAATTCTTTGCATAAGCTTTGGTTTAGTTAGGAAACGAAGCTGCTTAAAAAAGTTTGGGGCTTACGATTTGGGTCGTTTCTAATCTGTTATATCATTAGTTGCAATGATTTTGTTAATTCTAAGTCTAAAGTCTGGTCGCTTAGGATTAAAAACATCTATAAACGTTTCTTCATCCAAACCTTTTGAGTATACATTAAAGAAGGAAGGATTACCATACCAATTCTCTAAATCCTCATTATTAGCATAGTTTTCCACAAAAATGTTTCCATTACAGTTATTGAAATACATTTCTGAAAACTTAATACGCTCTAGACTTTCTTGGTTAACTTTAACTTTGCTCGCAAAAATAACCGCTGGGTTAAATCCTGAAATAACAGTCTTATTCATATCAAGCGAAGTATTTTCTCCAACAAACAGAGCCTCTTTTACAAGTCCTTTTTCAATTGAGCCCGCTAAATCCTCTGTTCTGTTAATCATTGTCATATTTTTGGCTACAACTGAGGTGCCTGGTTTATTGAAATCCACTTCTGCCCTTTTTTCAAAAGAACTAAGCTCCATACAACGAGATCCACTGATACTTGAAGCATAAGGAGAACGTACCACTAACGAATTGGTTACCGTAGCTTGTGCTCCAAAATTGAATTTAAAATCGACACTAGCCGTTTTATAAGACACTGCTTTGTTTATATTGATATTTCCACCTAGAACTTCAAAAGCATTGCCGGCTGAATAACTGACCATAATGTTTTCTAAAATGGTTTCAGAACCTACACCAGCTAATAAAAGTCCATTAAAATATTGTCCTCGATCTATTCGCTTACCGGCATATTCTATACGCACATAGCGCAAAACACCCGAATTGCTTTCAGTATTTTCACCACCATAATTGGTAGCACCATACGAGCCTGAATCTAATCTTGGATAGTAAGTAGCCACAGAGCCATTACCAAATTTATTGGTCGGGGCATCTCCGAGAATGATTATTCCTCCCCAGTCTCCTTCTTTCTTTCGGCTTCTGTTAGATGTAAAAATAATTGGGTCTGTTTCTGAGCCATTAGCAATCAGCTTAGCGCCTTTAGCAATAGTCAAAGAAGCTTTTGTGTCATAGTCACCCAAAATAACGGTTCCGGGCTCAATGGTTAAAGTAGTACTATCAGTAACAAATACATTACCTAAAAGAAGGTAAATATGTCGTTTAGACAATTTGGTGTCTTTGGTAATAGTACCTGTTAATATTTCGGTAGGTTCGCTGTAATCTTCTGAGCTTGGTTTAAACTCTGTCCAATTATAAAGCCAGTTATCATCACCAAATATGCCCTTCTCTTGTTGGGCAGAAGTAGCGCCAACAGATAAAAGAAACAATAGTGCGGTTGTAATTTGGGTTAAATTTTTCATGATTAATTTTTTAACATTCAATCAATGTTCGGTTTTTACTAAAATTTAATTCTCAAATATATACAAAAAAATCTATGAAATACCAATTATTTCGACGAAATACACAAAATATGTGATTTTTTTGTAGGGTTTTTTCTATAAGTCTGTATTTTATCGTCTTTAAATTACTCTTAAAAGGGTAAAATTATGTATGGACACAAAAATATTATGAAAAGGATGTAGTAAAAATGCTCATTTATAGCATATTGTGATTAAAACTAAAACAGCTGTAAGAAATTATTTATAATATTTATGATAATGAATTCTATGTACGGGGTAAATCTTATACCAAAATGATAAAAAAAAGACTGGCAATATGCCAGTCTTCTATTTAAGTTCTAAGTAATATATACGTAATTAGTTAAAATCACTATACTCATGAAGCAATTTGAAAATCTCTTCGTAAAATAATATTGCAGAAATCAACTTACTGGTATCTGAATATGGAAGAATGATATTATGAAATTCTGACGTTGTGTCCAAAAAGTTGTCTGAAGCCTCATGTTGTTCTTCTAGAGCTTTTCTATTATCGTTATCATTTGGTATCCCCAGTGTAGACATCGTCACTCCAGGTTTAGTAGCAAAAGCAATATAAGGCAGTACTTTTATTAAACTTTCTATACGTTCTGTATATAGATTTAATAATTCCCCTTTTTGCATACCTTCTAAATCGTCAATGGTATGATATTTTTTTATAGCAACTCCTTCAACAATAATACTTTTTGGATCTTTCTTTTTCTGTGAAAAAGAGGCGTTTACAGCAAATAACAAGGAAAATACCAGTAGGGTAAATTTAATTTTCATAAGTAGTTCTTTAGGGTTAACGTAGCAAATCTATGCAATTAATCGTAAAAAACAAGCGTTTTATCGATTTTTTTACAAATATTTTAATTTATTCAGACACATATACTTATGAAACCAATTAAATTTGGAAAAATATGGCTTACTATTTTCCGATACAGAAATTAGCAAAAATATTCCCCAAAAGATCATCAGTTGTAATTTCACCTGTAATCTCTCCAAAATGATAGAGTGCCTGTCGTATATCAATGGCCAATAAATCACCCGATAGTCCATCCTCCAATCCATGTTTTACTTTCTGAATTTCTTCTAGCGCTTTTAACAACGCATCATAATGACGTGAGTTTGTTACTATAGTATCATTATTTCTTAAGGCTCCTGTGTTGATTAAATTTAAAAGTGAATCAGTCAAGTCCTCTATTCCATGACCTGTTTTGGCTGAAACCAATAGAAAATGAGATTTCTCGACTACGCTCGAAATGACAGATATTCGCCTTTTCTCTTCTTCTGACAATTGATCTACTTTGTTTGCAATGACTAAAAGAGGTTTTTGCGGATATTTATTTTTTATTTTTTCTATTTCAATTGTAATGTTTTGAGATTTCTCACTATTGTTAGAAATGACATCTGCATCAAATAGGTAAATGACGACTTGGGCTTGATCTATCTTTTCAAAAGTCTTTTTAATACCTATACTTTCAACAACATCTTTAGTATCTCGTATTCCTGCAGTATCAATAAAACGAAACCCAATACCTCCAATAGAAATTTCATCCTCTATAGCATCTCTTGTTGTACCAGCTATCTCGGAAACAATGGCCCTTTCCTCATTCAACAATGCATTTAGAAGTGTTGACTTCCCTACATTAGGCTCACCAACAATGGCTACTGGTATGCCATTTTTAATGACATTACCAACGGCAAAAGAGTCAATAAGTCTCTTTAATACTAGGTTTATCTTCTCTACTAGCTTTTCAAATTCATCTCTGTTAGCAAATTCTACATCTTCCTCAGCGAAATCGAGTTCTAACTCAATAAGACTGGCAAAATTCATAAGTTCTTCTCGCAACTTTTTAATTTCAGTAGAAAACCCGCCACGCATCTGCTGCATTGCCACCTGATGGGACGCCTCATTATCACTTGCAATTAAATCGGCAACAGCTTCGGCTTGTGATAAATCTAGCTTACCATTTAAAAAAGCACGTAGTGTAAACTCTCCTGGATTTGCCATACGACATCCGTTATTTAAAAATAATTGAATGATTTCTTGTTGAATAAATGGGCTGCCATGGCAAGAGATTTCTATGACATTCTCTCCAGTATATGAATTTGGTCCTTTAAAAATAGATAAAAGAACTTCATCTAAAGTCCTTTTATTTTCAACTATATGTCCTAAATGAATGGTATGAGACGCTTGAGAGGTTAAATCTTTACCAGATATAGATTTAAAAAATTGACTCGAAATTGCAATAGCCTCCTTGCCAGAAAGCCGTATAACAGCAATTGCTCCACTTCCAGAAGCTGTTGCTAAGGCAACTATAGTATCATTTGGAATCATTCAATAGTTTTTACAAAAGTATCTCAAATTAATTAAAAGCAATAAAATCAGTTTTAAGAATTAATTTAGAATTAGAAAAGCATAGCTTATGTCTAACTTTTTATATTTGTACAAAATTAAAATGATTATGAAAAGAAGTCTTATTGTTTTACTTATCGGATTAGTCACTTTTTCTTGTCAGGAAAAAGAACCAAGAACAGATTATGTAATAAACGGTACAGCTAAAGATGTTTACAATGGTATAAGGGTCTACTTAGGTGAATTTCAACCAAGGAGAGGTTTCATTGCAAAAGATACTGCTATCGTAATGAATGAGACCTTTAGCTTTAAAGGTAGTGTTGATAACCCTACACTATTTCACCTTAAAATAAATGGTGTAAACGGTACTTTACCATTGATGATTGAAAATTCGGAAATGAATTTGACCGCTGATAAAAATAATATACTTAATTCTCAACTTGAGGGGTCAGAGTCAAATAGTGTCATGGTAGAATTTAATACTACAGTCAACGATAACAAAGAAAAATTAAGGTTGCTCTATCAAAACTATGAAGAAGCAAAATTTGTTAGGGATTCAGTAGTAATGGAATCTGACCTAGATAAAATTAAAAGGATGAACGAAATAACAACAAATTATCCTTATGAGTTCATTGAAGACAATAATGATAATTATGCTGTTCTTGAAATACTTGAAAACTTATTGAGACAAAGAAATATGGATATTGAAAGACTTGTAAATTCTTTTGATAATCTTACTGAAGACCTAAAAAACTCTAAAAAAGGGCAAACTTTAAATAATCAAATGAATAGTTTGAAATTAAGGATAGAGGCCGAAAAAGCAACTGCAATCGGTGCTAAAGCCCCAGCATTTTCTGCTCCTAATCCTGATGGTGAGCAAATAGCCTTAAGTGATGTTGTTTCTAAAGGAAAAGTCACAATTGTTGATTTTTGGGCTGCTTGGTGTGGTCCGTGCAGACGTGAAAATCCTAATGTGGTAAAAGTTTATGAAGAATTTCATGATAAAGGATTAGAGATTATCGGAGTGTCTCTAGACGGACGAAGAGGCCAAAAGGAGCCTAAGCAAGCATGGATAGACGCTATTGAAAAAGATGGGTTAACTTGGCATCAAGTATCTAACCTTAGATATTTTGACGAATTGGCCAGATCTTATAATGTCAATGCAATCCCTGCTATGTTTGTATTAGACGAGAATGGAATTATAGTTGCCAAGAACCTAAGAGGTCAAATGCTTAGAAATAAAATAGCGGAGCTTTTAAACTAAGTATCCCAAAAACATAAAATATGAAAGACCACAAATATTTGTGGTCTTTTTTATTCAGGATATTCAATCCTTAAATGGTATATGTTTGCAAGTTTTACTTTTAGAACCTTTTTAATAGACTGTATTTCCTTGAATGTAATATTAGCATTCAAAAACTGTCCTGTATCTAGTTGCTTATCAATAATGCTTTCAACAAAATCATTGATTTTAGAAGATGTCGGCGATTTTAGACTTTTAGAGGCTGCTTCAACACTATCACACATCATTAATATTGCAGTTTCTTTACTAAATGGTGTTGGACCAGGATACCTATAATCGTCTTCATCGACTGAATCATCAATAGATTTAGATTTCATGTAAAAAAAGTGAACCATACTTGTACCATGATGTGTTCTGATAAAATCTATGATACGATCTGGAAGATTATTTTTCTTTGCAATCTCTATTCCGTTGATAACATGATTGACGATTACTCTTGCACTTTCTTTAGGAGACAGTTCATCATGTGGATTAATACCCGTAGATTGATTTTCAGTAAAATATGTAGGGTTTTTCATTTTGCCTATATCGTGGTATAATGCCCCTACCCTAACCAGCATAGAATTTGCGCCAATCTCATTGGCTGAAGCTTCAGCTAAATTGGCTACATTAAGTGAATGGTGAAATGTACCTGGTGCTTTATTAGAAAGCTCTTTGAGTAATTTTGTATTGGTATCTGAAAGTTCTAGTAACGATACATCCGAGACCAAACCAAATATTTTTTCGTAGATATAGATGAGCGGCTGAACAAATAAGGTCGCTAAACCACCCAGAATAAATAAGCCAAATGTATCCCACTTTAAAGTAGAAACCTGCCCTTCATGAATAACAAAAAAGGCAAAATAGGCAATAATGTAAATCATTGTGATTTGACCAACGGAAATAAAGAGGTTTGCTCTTTTGTACAATTCAGAAACCGTTAAAATTGTAACAATACCAGCTATAATTTGAAGAAACATATACTCATAACTATTCGGTACAATAAAGCCTAAAAGTAAAACAGTGAGTACATGCGCAAATAGCCCAAGTCGTGCATCAAAAAATGCCTTTAAAACCAATGGCATTATACAAAGTGGCACAACATAAATATATTTTGAATTGTAACTTATCACTAATGTGGTAAGTACAATCATACTTACCATATTAAAGAAAATGAAGGTCACTTTAGTATTATTTAAAAACACATCCATTCTGTACTTCCTCAAAAACAGCAGTAACATCAACAATGCAAGAGCGACAAGTAATGTATAGGCTACCAATACCCAATTATAGTTTGCGGTGTTCCATGTTTGGGATTCAAATTCAGACTTTAAAGATCTTAAAATATTATACTGCCTATCCTCTACCACCTGACCTTTTGCAATTATTAAAGTCCCGCTTTCAATATTACCGCGAGTAGGTGATATTTTTTCTAGCTCTTCATCTAACTTACTTTCAGTTAAATTTTGATTGAGTTGCACATTTGGCTTTAGAATATTGAAGAACAGAGAAATAAAATCTGAAGAATATGTACTTAATTCATTCTGTTGGAGTTGTTCTTTTAAATATTGTGAGATACTATCTATATTAAAAAAATCCTGAAAAAGAACTTGATCCTTTTGAACATTGTTCTCAACAATTATACATAATCGATCCTGCCTATAATTGTATGTCGTTGATAATAGCCCATATTTATAAAAATTATTAAGCGCATTTTTACCGACATTAAATAACCTTGATGCTTCAGAGTCGTATACTGTAGAATCCGGAAAATATAGATTGAACTCAGAAATATAGCTTTCTAGCACTTCATCTTCAACACTAGAATCAACATTGAAAAATATAGGGCTAGATTCTTCTGTTTGCTTACGTTCCGATAAAATAAGCGCATCAGATTTTTTTATTGCAAAATCAAAAGGTGCATAATAATTTTCTGATTGCCATGGCTTTCCTTTTTCAAAATCATATCTAAACTTTCCTGTTTTAGGGAATAAATAGACAATGAGTAAAGTTGTACTTAAAAAAAGAAGTAGCTTATAAAATAGAGAATGGTTTCGGTACCATTTATTAATGAGTTCTTTCATATAGAGTCAAATGTAATAAATTAAATATTTTGAATTTGCTTATAACAGGCTTTAGTGTCCTATTTTGTCAAAAAATCCTTAATTTCGTAGCTCAAATTTTAAAGTAAATTATAATGAATAATGAGGTCGTAATTGTTTCTGCTGTCAGAACACCTATAGGTAGTTTTTTAGGTAGCCTTTCTACAGTGCCAGCACCAAAATTAGGGGCAATAGCCATTAAAGGTGCTCTAAACAAAATACAATTATCCCCAGACAAAGTTGATGAAGTAATAATGGGAAATGTTGTGCAGGCAGGTACTGGTCAAGCACCTGCTAGACAAGCAGCCTTAGGTGCTGGAATTCCAGATACTGTTCCCTGTACCACAATCAATAAAGTATGTGCTTCGGGAATGAAGGCAGTTATGCAAGCAGCACAATCCATTAAGCTCGGAGATGCAGAAATTATTGTTGCTGGTGGGATGGAAAATATGAGTTTAATACCACATTATTATCATGCCAGAAGTGCCACAAAGTTTGGCCCCGCAACGTTTGAGGATGGTATGCAAAAAGATGGATTGGTTGATGCCTATGAAAATAACGCAATGGGTGTTTGTGCTGACCTTTGTGCTAAAGAGTATGACTTTTCTAGAGAAGATCAAGATGCTTTTGCAATACAATCATACAATAGGTCCAAATCAGCATGGGATAGTGGAAAGTTTGATGACGAGGTAGTACCTGTTGAAGTCCCTCAAAGAAGAGGTGATGCTATTACTGTTTCAAAGGATGAAGAATACACTAACGTAAAGATGGAAAAAATTCCTTCTCTAAGACCTGCTTTCACTAAAGATGGGACAGTAACGGCTGCAAATGCTTCAACTATAAATGATGGGGCCGCAGCACTTATTTTAATGAGTAAAACTAAAGCTAAAGAATTAGGGTTGCCAGTTTTAGCAACTATTAAAAGCTACTCTGATGCTGCCCAAGAACCGAAATGGTTTACAACTGCCCCTGCAAAAGCTTTACCAAAAGCATTAGCTAAAGCTAACTTAAATATAGATGATATAGACTTTTTTGAGTTTAATGAAGCTTTTTCAGTTGTTGGATTAGCAAATATGAAAATATTAGGCTTAGATGACTCTAATGTCAATGTAAATGGTGGTGCTGTTTCATTAGGCCATCCATTAGGATGCTCTGGTGCTAGAATTTTAGTAACGTTATCCCATATTCTAAAACAAAATAATGCAAAATTAGGTGCTGCCGCAATCTGTAATGGTGGCGGTGGTGCTTCAGCTATGATTTTAGAGCGCTCTTAATACACCTTTATGCTTTACGGAATTTGTAATCTTGGAATTATTCCGATGCGAAGTGAACCTTCTGATAAGAGCGAACTTGTATCTCAAGTTTTGTATGGTGAACACTTTAAGGTCTTAGAAAAGCGCAAGAAATGGAGTCGCATTAGATTAGCCTTTGATAATTATGAAGGTTGGATTGATAACAAACAGTTTCTTCAAATTTTAGAATTGGACTACCTTGAGTTAGATAAGTCGCCGTTATCGTTATCTAAAAATCTTATTGATTTTGTCTCGGATGATAATAACCTTTTAACAATTCCATTAGGCAGTACTTTAAATGGTAAAGCTCTTTTAAATCATAATTTTGAAGGAGAGTCAATCAGCAAAAAAATCGACAAATCAAAATTAGTTGAGACGGCTTTTCTTTTTCTGAACGCTCCATATTTATGGGGTGGCAAAACACCATTTGGTATTGATTGTTCTGGATTTACCCAAATGGTATATAAACTAAATGGTTATAAGCTTTTACGGGATGCCTCGCAGCAATCGACTCAAGGAGAAGCTTTAAGTTTTATAGAAGAAAGTGAACCCGGTGATCTAGCCTTTTTTGATAATAGCGAGGGAGATATTATCCATGTTGGTATAATTATGGAGGATAACTATATTATCCATGCTCATGGCAAGGTAAGAATAGATCGACTAGATCATAGTGGCATTTATAATTCAGAGAATAATACACATACACATAAATTACGGGTTATTAAAAAAATCATATAAAAAAAAGCAACTCATAATGAGTTGCTTTTTTATTTCGTTTGCTAAATAAATATTAGTTTCCAGAATTTGCTTCCATATCGGCAACTCTAGTCTTCATTGCTTTAAATTTTTCGGTTTCTCCAATAGCGCTATAGATATTCATTAAAGTCCTAGCAGCGTCAATATTATTCTTTTTGAGGTCTAAGGCCTTTTCCAAATATGGTATGGCTTTCTTATAAACTTCAGTTCTTTCATCTTTAAGTTCATCATAACGTTTGTTGTCTGCTGAACTTGTACCTAAGCCATTCATCTCTTCAACAATTACTTGCTCCCTTGCTAAAATAGAAACTGCCATGTTTGTATAAGCATCTGTATATTGAGGGTTGATTGCAATTGCTTTCTCATAATATTTTTGTGCAGCTTCATTATTTCCTCCTTCAGCTGCTAAAACACCTAAATTATATTGCAATTCAGCATTATTTGGATCTTGTTTAGTAGCTTCTTCCATAAGCTCCTTAAACTTCTCTTTATTGCCCATTTTTAAGTGAACATTTGCTTCAGACAATAATAACCCTAAATCATCTGGATTTTCCTGGCGCGCTTCTGCCATAAACTCTAAGGCTTTCTCATTATCATCTTGAGCTACATAAATTAAAGCGATATTTTTAACTATTTCTGCAGATTTAGAAGGTACTTTAACAACCTCTGGGTTTTCATAAAGTGGCAACTTTATAGCATTATCGAGTTCTTTTTTAGAATTAAAAGTGACCTCTTGACCATTTGCTGTATTTGTTGCAATATATTGTGTTGTAGCTCCTGAATATCCCATGCCTTTGAGCTTAAGATAATACTCTAACGCAGAATCATAATCAGGTACATTAACTGCAGTTGAAGCTGCATAATATAAATACACAGAATCTTTTGGAGAAAGTTTATACGCTTTATTGAAATTTTTACTGGCCATAGCATAACTCTTGCTTTGCAAAGCATTATCAGCTTTTCTCAATATAGCCTGAAGAATTCCTGTTCTCATTTCATTGGCTTCTTCAGTATATTTATCTTTTCCCATCATACTTTCAATCTCTCTAACCTTGTCGATGCTCTCAATTGCGACATCCATATCAGCAGCACTTCCTTGCCCATTTGCGTACATCGCTTGAGCTTTTAAGAAATAAAACTCTGCTTTGGTTTTATCGTCCATATTTCCTACCAAGGCATCTGCACTCATTGCTGCAGCTTTTGCATTAGCATATTCACCACGTTTTAATGCCTTCTCTAGGGCTTTCATTTCATCTTTTTGGCCAAAAGACGAAAAACCTATAAGAAGAGCACCTATTATAGTTACTAGTTTTTTCATTGTATTAATCAAATTTTAGTTAATTATTTATTCTTCACTATCATTTATATCAAGAGCCGTGCCATTATTAGAAATATCCTCATCATCACCCATTCCATCTTCTACTTCTGGACCTTCATCATCTTTCATCACCTTAGCTACAGCGGCAATAGAATCATTACCCTTGAGGTTTATTAATTTTACTCCTTGAGTCGCTCTACCCATAACCCTCAAATCTGCTACAGCCATCCTAATAGCAATACCAGATCTATTGATTATCATCAGGTCATCCTCATCTGATACATTTTTTATAGCTACTAATTTACCGGTTTTTTCTGTAATAGAAATGGTTTTTACTCCTTTTCCACCCCTATTAGTAACTCTATAATCTTCTAAACTCGAACGCTTTCCGTAGCCGTTTTCTGAAACTACAAGAATATTACTGTCCATATCGTTTACGGCAATCATCCCAATAACTTCATCCTTGTCATGCCCAAGTCTAATACCTCTAACACCCGAAGCATTTCTACCCATCGGACGCGTTTTAGCTTCTTCAAAACGAATTGCCTTACCAGATTTTAAAGCTAACATGACTTGACTCTCACCAGTGGTTAGCTTAGCTTCTAACAGTTCGTCATTATCACGAATAGTAATAGCATTAATACCATTAGTCCGTGGTCTTGAGTATTGCTCTAAAGCTGTCTTTTTAACCTGGCCATTTTTTGTTGCCATTATGACATAATGACTATTAATGTAATCTTCATCTTTAAGATCTTGGGTACAGATAAATGCCATGACCTTATCGTCCTGTTCAATATTTATAAGATTTTGAATCGCTCTCCCTTTCGATGTTTTACTACCTTCTGGGACTTCATAAACGCGCATCCAAAAGCATTTTCCTTTTTGAGTAAAAAACAACATATATTGATGGTTAGTACCAACAAATAAATCCTCTAAGAAATCTTCATTTCTTGTAGTAGAAGCTTTTTGGCCAACCCCACCTCTATTTTGAGTTTTGTACTCAGTAAGAGATGTACGTTTAATATAACCTGCATGAGAAATGGTAATAACCACCTTTTCATCAGGAATCATATCTTCAATACTTAAATCACCACCGGCATATTCAATTGTTGAACGTCTTTCATCTCCATACTTGTCTTTTACTTCAAGCAACTCTTCTTTGATGATATCCATACGACGTTCTTTTTTATCAAGAATGTCTTTAAGGTCTTCAATGGTTTTCATTAACTCTTCGTACTCAGCTCTTAACTTGTCTTGCTCTAGACCTGTTAATTGACGTAATCGCATTTCTACGATAGCCTTAGCTTGTATTTCAGAGAGTTTAAAACGCTCAACCAATTTAGAACGTGCTTCATCTGCATTTGCAGAAGCTCTAATCAAAGCAATCACTTCATCAATATTATCTGATGCAATGATTAAGCCTTCAAGAATATGTGCCCGTTCTTCAGCCTTTTTTAATTCGTATTTAGTACGCCTTACAACAACTTCATGTCTGTGCTCAACAAAATGATGAATTAAATCCTTTAGGTTAAGCATCTCTGGTCGACCATTGACTAAAGCAATGTTATTAACACTAAAAGAGGATTGTAAAGCTGTGTATTTATAAAGTTTATTAAGAACTATATTAGGAATGGCGTCACGCTTTAATACATAGACAACACGCATACCTTTTCTATCAGATTCATCACGAATTGTAGAAATACCATCTATCTTTTTATCATTAACAAGGTCAGCGGTCTTCTTAATCATATCGGCCTTATTGACCTGATATGGTATTTCATTAACTATAATGCACTCTCTTCCGTTGACTTCCTCAATATTGGCTTTCCCTCTTAGTACTATTCTACCCCTTCCTGTATGAAAAGCTTCCTTTACTCCATCATATCCATAAATAGTACCACCAGTTGGAAAATCTGGTGCTTTTACATGCTGAATAAGCTCATCGATTTCAATATCAGTATTCTCAATATAGGCTATCGTTCCATCAACCACTTCACTAAGATTGTGAGGTGGCATATTTGTAGCCATACCCACTGCAATACCAGAGGCTCCATTGACTAATAACCCAGGAATCCTAGTTGGTAATACTGTTGGCTCTTCTAAGGTATCATCAAAATTCAATCTATGATCTACGGTATCCTTATCAATATCCGCTAGCATATCCTCGGATATTTTGCGCATACGTGCTTCGGTATAACGCATTGCTGCAGGACTGTCACCATCAATGGACCCAAAGTTTCCTTGTCCGTCCACCAACATATAACGTAAACTCCATTCTTGGGCCATCCGTACCATGGTGTCATAAACGGATGTATCACCATGAGGGTGATATTTACCTAAAACTTCTCCGACAATTCTTGCTGATTTTTTATGTGCGGTGTTAGATCTAACACCCAATTCGTGCATACCGTAAAGTACTCGTCTATGCACAGGTTTTAAACCATCCCTAACATCTGGTAACGCACGTGACACAATGACCGACATCGAATAATCGATGTAAGCTGATTTCATCTCATCCTCAATGTTTATAGGGATCAATTTTTCGCCTTCTGCCATATTATTTTAATTTGATTTTTGTAGGTTTTTCAGAACGTGCTAATATAACCAAATTATGACCTTTTAAAGGGAATTTCAACACACGATTTCGTAATTTTTATTAACAATATTGGTACTATATATCGTTAATAAGTATGCTCGTTTTTTCTTTGATTTATAATCCCTTTTTGTTCTATTCGTTATAAGGATTCTAAAAAGGGAATGGTTTTTGTCCATGTCTTTATTGAATTTAGTATTTTTAATGCAGAAAGGATTTTACTATGGATGATAATTTTTCCCCAAGAGTTAAAGATGTCATAGCCTTCAGTAAGGAGGAAGCCCTCCGCTTAGGGCATGATTTTATTGGAACCGAGCACCTGATGCTTGGACTACTTAGAGATGGTAATGGCAAAGCTATAGACATTTTAAGTGCTTTAGATATTGACTTAAATCACTTAAGACGAAAAGTAGAGATACTTAGCCCTGCCAACCCAAACATTTCTGTGAGTTCTAATGAAAAAAAGAACCTACACCTCACCAGACAGGCAGAGCGTGCCTTAAAGACAACATTTTTAGAAGCTAAACTTTTTCAGAGTACATCGATAAACACTGCACATTTATTATTGTGTATTCTGAGAAACGAAAATGATCCAACAACCAAGCTTTTAAATAAGCTAAAAGTGGATTATGATAATGTAAAAGAAGAATTTAAGTCCATGATAACAAGTGACGATGATTATTTAGAAACCCCTAGTGCAGAATCTTATTCAGAAGACGATATGAGCGATAGTGAAGACGATACAAAACAAAATCCATTTGGTCAATCCCAAAAATCGAACAAGAAATCTAAAACACCTGTTTTAGATAACTTTGGGAGGGATTTAACTGCCTTGGCAGAAGACGATAAATTAGATCCTGTCGTGGGTCGAGAAGCAGAAATTCAGCGTGTTTCGCAAATACTCAGTAGACGAAAAAAGAACAATCCGCTCTTAATTGGAGAGCCAGGTGTTGGTAAATCCGCTATAGCTGAAGGCTTAGCACTTAGAATTATTAAACGAAAAGTATCGAGGACACTCTTTAACAAAAGGGTTGTAACATTAGACTTGGCAAGTTTGGTTGCTGGCACAAAATATAGAGGTCAGTTTGAAGAACGAATGAAAGCCGTTATGAATGAACTCGAAAAAAATGATGATATCATTTTATTTATCGATGAGATTCACACCATTGTAGGTGCTGGTGGTGCTACAGGGAGTTTGGATGCTTCAAACATGTTTAAACCTGCACTAGCAAGAGGTGAAATTCAATGTATTGGTGCTACTACTCTAGATGAGTATAGACAATATATTGAAAAGGATGGAGCTTTAGAACGACGGTTTCAAAAAGTGATTGTTGAACCTACTTCGGTAGAAGAAACAATTGAAATCCTAAATAATATCAAACCAAAATACGAAGAGCATCACAATGTAGATTATACAGATGAAGCTATTGAAGCCTGCGTTAAATTGACGAATCGATATATGACTGAGCGCTTTTTACCAGATAAAGCTATTGATGCATTAGATGAAGCAGGTTCACGTGTTCATATCACAAATATTGAAGTACCAAAACAGATTCTAGAGCTTGAACAAAAGCTGGAAGAAGTTAAAGAGACTAAGAATACCGTGGTTAAAAAGCAGAAGTATGAAGAAGCTGCAAAACTTCGTGATGATGAAAAACGCATAGAAAAAGAGTTAGCTTCTGCCCAAGAAAAATGGGAAGAGGAAACTAAGCTTCAACGTGAAGTCGTTACTGAAGATAATGTTGCTGATGTTGTTTCTATGATGACTGGTATTCCTGTTAATAAGATTGCACAAACCGAAATCAATAAATTATCTAAACTTCCTGATGAAATAAAAGGAAAAGTTATAGGTCAAGATGAAGCTGTAGCGAAGGTTGTTAAGGCCATACAGAGAAACAGAGCGGGCTTAAAAGACCCTAATAAACCAATTGGTTCATTTATCTTTTTAGGGCAAACAGGTGTTGGTAAAACACAATTGGCAAAAGTATTGGCGCGAGAATTATTCGACAGTGATGATGCACTTGTTAGAATTGACATGAGCGAATACATGGAAAAATTCGCTATCTCAAGATTAGTGGGAGCCCCTCCTGGATATGTTGGTTACGAAGAAGGTGGTCAACTGACTGAAAAAATACGTCGTAAACCTTATGCGGTTGTTCTATTAGACGAAATAGAGAAGGCACACCCAGATGTATTCAATATGCTACTACAAGTCTTAGATGATGGTTTCTTAACAGATAGTTTAGGTCGTAAAATCGATTTTAGAAACACCATTATTATAATGACTTCTAATATTGGTGCACGCAAACTAAAAGATTTTGGGCAAGGTGTTGGTTTCGGAACCACCGCAAAAGAAGCACAAGCTGCTGATTATGCTAAAAGCGTTATTGAAAATGCGCTTAAAAAAGCATTTGCACCAGAATTTTTAAATAGAATTGACGATGTTGTTGTGTTCAATACTTTAGAGAAAGGAGATATCGATAAAATCATTGATATCGAATTGCTGAAGCTTACCGATAGAATTAAGGATTTAGGCTATACGCTTAAATTAACTAAAAAAGCTAAGGACTATATCGCTGATAAGGGATTTGATAAGCAGTATGGTGCTAGACCTCTTAATAGAGCTATCCAAAAGTATATTGAAGACGCTTTAGCCGAAGAAATTATAAACTCTTCTATACATGAAGGCGATACTATTACTATGGATTTAGATTCTAAATCAGATAGTCTAAAAATATCAGTAAAGCCGTCAGAGAAAAAAACGGAGTCAGAATAAGAATTAATGATTATAAATAAGAAAGCTTCCTATCTCAATGGGAAGCTTTTTTATTGATTTTTGGCCGCTATAATTCTATTGATTATTAGCTATCCCAAGTACATTCTATACAAGATTCTTAAACTTACCTCTCAATACAATTAGCTTTTACTTATCAAAAAGGATATAATTTAAAAACCCAAGGCAAGCATTGAATTATTAGGCCTGAGATTCTTATAAAAAGAAGAATTAGTTTAACTGGCTATATTGAAAAATTACTTTGCAATGTATTCAAAATAGAGTTTCATTAATAAATATCCTCGGGCAAGCCCGCGAGGTATCCTACGGAAAAACCTTTTTCCTTTCCGTAGCAAGCTTCGAGGTATTACACCTGAGATCCCGCTAAAAAGCATGATTAGTTCAACCGTCAAAACTTAAGGCGCTGCGCTTTTAAGTTTTGGGTTTCACTCATAAAAAAACCCTCTGCCAAAGACAGAGGGTTTGTATTTCAATTTAATCTATTTCTAATTTCCAGAAACTATTTTCTTCATCATAGTATCCTTATCTGTAGAAACATTTACAATGTACATACTCTGCTGTAATCTACTAGTATCGATAGTGTATCTACCTTTACTTCCAGCTTTGTATCTAACGTCTTTGACGCTAGTCACCAATGCTCCTTTCATATCAAAGATATCTATCTTAACATCTGTTTGATAATCGAATTGATATGAAACAGTCACATTATCTTTAAATGGTACTGGTG
This sequence comes from Winogradskyella sp. A3E31, assembly GCF_046720935.1. Classification (NCBI taxonomy): domain Bacteria; kingdom Pseudomonadati; phylum Bacteroidota; class Flavobacteriia; order Flavobacteriales; family Flavobacteriaceae; genus Winogradskyella; species Winogradskyella sp. A3E31. The sequence goes on along the minus strand of NZ_JBHNWH010000005.1, from coordinate 963 downwards.
TTACTGAGAAATCTAAAGTTCTACTTGCATCATCAGAATCACTTGCAAAGTTATCGCATCCTTCTACTGTTCCTCCTGCATAATTACCCGACATTGGGTTATCTACAGAAGTATCAGTTAAGCAAGAACATTGAGACTCTGAAGTCACACCATGTATGATAACATTAAACTGTGTACCATCAACTGGGATTGTTACTGAATAGTTCTCAACATATCCAAAGCCACTGTCAACATAGGTATATTGACCTGGTGCTACAGTTGACGAACCATTACGTTTAATTGGGTAAGGTTCACAACCGATATAGATATGTGCTTCACTCAATGCATAGCCTACAAGGTTATATGTAAATGTTACACTATCTCCATTGTAAACAACATTTACAGATCCAACATCTGTTCCTCTAAACAAGTCACATTGTCCTGCACCTTGATAGATATCGAATTCATAGCTTGATTGTTCACTGAAATCTACTTCAGTTGTCCAACCCCAACGGTTAAAGTTTTCACTCTCATCGTCTATGAAACATAAGCTTTCATCATCTGCCATGCTATCATCCTCATCATCATTTAAGAATCCGAATGCTGTTTCTGTTTCAGGGATTTTCCAAGTGTAAGTTACACTACACATTCCTTCGTTACCACATTCATCAGTGGCACTGAATGTTCTTGTTAAGCTATACTCGCATAACTCATCATCGAATGTTACACCATCTCCATCATCGTAGGTGGTTGTAGTACCACTATCATCACAGTTATCTGTGTAATCAACACTTGTAATTATAGCATTCGGTATACCATTACTACTCTCAGGGTTACACCCTAAAAATATAGAATCAGAACCTTCATCTGGCAATGGGCACTCTAATACCGGTGCCACATCATCATTAACAGTGATCGTTACAACAAACGGATCGCTAACATTGCCACACTCATCTGTTGCCACATAAGTGATAACTCTCGTAT